>CAZZVF010000054.1:8416-12648 GCA_964657355.1 uncultured Buchnera sp. | reverse complement strand
CTCGACCGTGCCGCCGTTCACCGCGACGAACCCGGCGCCGCTGATGTCGCCCGACAGCACGAAGGTGAGGTCGGGGTCCGATGCGAGAATGGCCGCGTCGCCCACAGGGCCGGTGACCAGGTCCTCGGTCATGGTGAAGTCCCCGCCAGCACCCCCCGGCGCGTCCGCCGCGTAGATCGTGCCCTGGCCCGCGAACGTGATGGTGCCGCCGCTGAGCGACGCACTGGCATCGAGCGTGATGCTGCCGCCGTCGCGCAACGTCACGTCGCCGGCATAGGTGCCGCCATCCTGCACATAGAGCTGGTTCAGCAACACGCCGGCGCCGTTTGACCAGTCCGCGGTCGCACCGTCCACCAGGGCCACGTCCGCCGTGCCGCCGGTGTCGACCAGCGTGCCGTTCACCTCCAGCACCGAACCCCGCGCGAAGTCGATGCCCGCGCCGATGACGAACGCATTCTGGTCGAGTGTCACCGACGCCGTGGCGTCCGCGGTGAGGAACGGCGTGGAGACGCCGGAGGTCTGCAACAGCTGGCCGTCGAAGGTGACGCTGTCGCCGTTCACCGTAATGCCGTCGAGGCTCGCGTCGCCGGTCACCGTGTAGATGTTGCCGCCGGTGGCGAACAGCGCGGTGTCGCCGTCGCCCGGAATGCCGTTCGGCATCCACATCGCGGCGGTGTTCCAGTCGCCATCGCCGCCGACCCAGCTATACGACGTGCGTGCCTCGTGCATGCGGCTTCCCCCGGTTTGTTGCTTTGTTCTTCAAAGCAGGGCAGGCGGCACATGTTTCGTCAAGGCTTTGCGGCCGCTTGGCGCGAATTTGAGAGTTCAGCGCCCAGCGCTGGCAAACATAAGCGCGGCACGGTTGATAACCAGCGCCTGATACGCCTGGTTGAGCGGCGGCGTGTGCGAATGATAATAGCCGATCGCCAGCAACAGATTGCCGTGCGCCTCGCGCCGATACGTCTGCAGGATCGCACCGCCCGCCGAAATGGAGAAGCACGGGTCGTTGATCAGCCGGGCCGCAGTCATCGCCGGCGTCTGCCCAGTGACGCCCGCAATGGCCGGGATCCAGCGCGTGTTGATCTGCATCAGCCCGAGGTCCGCCGAGCCGTCCGTGTTGGCATGAATGGTGCCAGGTCTGCCACCTTCGACCGACTGGATGGTCGGCAGCACGCGCGGCGGCAAACCATAGAAATGCGCCGTCAGCAGCATGCAGGCGAGGTAAGGCACCGCCATGTGGCGCGAGCTCTCCGATTTCCGATCGGGCGTTCTGTTTCGTGTCGCCGTTGCTCCGGTGCTTGCACAGAAGGCAGCCGAAAGGAAGCACTTCTCGCAGCCGGACGGGGGCCTGCAGCCGAGGTTGCAAGAGCTTCATCTCCCGGCACTTGCCCGCAGGCGCCCCCGGACGCACAAGTTTCACCCAATAAACTCACAAACCCGTTGGGAGCCGCCATCGTGACGCGACCCGCCTTCCTCGCAGCCAAACCCGCCGCCGCTCGCGCCACCCGCAACGATGACGGCTTCACCCTGCTCGAACTCCTGGTCGTCATCGCCATCCTCGGCCTGCTGGTGGCCTTCGTGGCACCGGCCGCCCTGCGCCAACTCGGCGGCGCGAAGAACTCGGTCGCGAAACAGCAGGTCGAACGCCTCGGCGCCGTGCTCGACCTCTACAAGCTCGATGTCGGAACCTATCCCACCACCGAACAGGGCATCGCCGCCCTCTCTGAAAAACCCTCCGACGTCGAGAACTGGAACGGCCCCTACCTGAAAGGCAACCAGGCCCCGGCCGACCCTTGGAACCACCCCTGGATCTACCGCGCCCCCTCTAACCGCAACGGCCACGACTACGACCTCTGCTCCGCCGGAGCCTCCGGGAAGGGGACGGAACCGGGCGCCGGCGACGCCATCTGCAACCCTTAGGTTTCTACATGCTACTAGGCCGGTCATCTGGCGCGCGTTTCTGCGCTTCCGGTGCTCATGGCCTGAACGGCCACTGCGCTCCGGCTCTCGAAACACACGCCAGCTGACTCGGCCTAGCGCATTTACGGGGGCTAGGAAGTTAGGGGCGCAACCCTCGTTTAACTTGGCTGCGCTTTATCGGCGATGGCTTGGGTGCTAGGTCGCGGCATGTCGGTTGTTCCTAGCGCACCATCGCTTGCCGCTTCGCCTTTGGTGGAGGCGGATGTGCATGCGCCGCTCATCATGGCGCTGCCGAAAGGGCGCATCCTGGCCGAGTGCTTCCCGCTGCTCGCCAAGGCTGGCCTCGTTCCGGCCGACGACCTGGTCGATGAGGACAGCCGGCGCCTGCGCTTTCCCACCAACGACCCGATGCTCGACGTGGTGCGCGTGCGGCCGTTCGACGTCGCCACCTTCGTCGCCTACGGCGCGGCCCAGATCGGCATCTGCGGCGCCGACGTGCTGATGGAGTTCGACTACCCTGAGATCTACGCCCCGCTCGACCTCGGCATCGGCGCCTGCCGCGTCTCGGTCGCAGCCCCCTTCGACGAGGAACCGGACGATCCGGCGCGCTGGTCGACCATCAGGGTCGCCACCAAATACCCCAACATCGCCCGCCGCCACTACGCCGCACGCGGTATCCATGCCGACGTGGTGCACCTCAACGGCGCCATGGAATTGGCCCCGGGCCTTGGCCTGTCGCGCCTCATCGTCGACCTGGTGCAGACCGGCTCCACGCTCAAGGCCAATGGCTTGCGCGAGACCGAAGTGATCGCGCACGTCACCAGCCGGCTCATCGTCAACCGCACCGCGCTGAAGACCCGGCCCGAGGAAGTCGGCGCCTGGCTCGCCCGCTTCCGCGACGCCATCTCGCCCCCGCAGCCATGAAACACCTCGACACGCGCCAGCCGGGCTTCGAAGCCGCCTTCGAATCCCTGCTCGACGAAGCACGCGAAACCACCGCCAGCGTCGACCGCATCGTCAGCGCCATCATTGCTGAAATACGCGAACACGGTGACGCGGCCCTCTGCCGCTACACCGAGCGCTTCGACCGCGTGGCCCTCACCGCCGCCACCCTGCGCGTCAGCCCGGACCAGATCGACGCCGCCACCGCCTCCATAGCGCCCGACCTGCTCGCCGCCCTCGATCTCGCCGCCACCCGTATCGAGGCATTCCACCGCGCCCAGCTCCCGGTCGACATGCAGATGCACGACGATGCAGGTCTCACCATGGGCATGCGCTGGACCCCGCTCGACAGCGCCGGCCTCTACGTGCCGGGCGGCAAGGCGGCCTACCCGTCGTCGGTGCTGATGAACGCCATCCCGGCTCGCGTCGCCGGCGTCGGCCGTGTCGCCATGTGCGTGCCGTGCCCGGGCGGCGTGCTGAACCCGCTGGTGCTGGCGGCGGCGAAGCGGGCAGGGGTGTCGGAAATTTTTCGCGTCGGTGGCGCCCAGGCGATCGCGGCGCTGGCCTTCGGCACCGCGAGCATCGCCGCCGTGGACCGCATCGTCGGCCCCGGCAACGCCTATGTCGCCGAAGCCAAGCGCCAGGTGTTCGGCCGTGTCGGCATCGACGGCGTCGCCGGCCCCTCCGAGGTGGTCATCCTGGCCGATGCCTCGAACGACCCGCGCCACGTCGCCATCGACCTGCTCGCCCAGGCCGAACACGACGAGGCCGCCCAGTCGATCCTCATCACCGACGATGCCGATTTCGCCGCCCGCGTCACCGCCGCAGTCGAGCACGAGCTGCTCAGCCTGTCCCGCGCCGCCATCGCCGGGGCCAGCTGGCGCGACCATGGCGCGGTGATTCTGGTGCGCGACTGGGACGAGGCGGCTTCACTCACCGACCGCCTGGCGCCCGAACATCTGCAGATCATGGTGCCCGAACCGGCCGAACTCTTCGCAAATATCCGTCATGCGGGCGCCGCGTTCCTGGGCCGTTTCGTGCCCGAAGCGCTCGGCGACTACATCGCCGGCCCGAACCACGTATTGCCCACCGGCCGCACCGCGCGCTTCGCATCCGGCCTGTCGGTGTTCGATTTCCTCAAGCGCACCACATGGATAAACACCAACGAGGCAGGCCTCGCCGCAGTCGGCCCTGCCGCAATCATGCTGGCCGAAGCCGAAGGCCTGCAGGCTCACGCACGCAGCATGGCCTTACGCCTGGGAAGTAAAGGCCGGGCCGATGCGTGGCTGCAACGAGGCCGCTTAGCTTGACCCGCCGCGCGGCGTTCCTCAAATACGGGCCGGAATAATCAACGAAGAGGGCTGATGTCC
>CAZZVF010000054.1:1138-8406 GCA_964657355.1 uncultured Buchnera sp. | reverse complement strand
CGGAGCTGCTGCCAAATGCGATGTTCCGCGTGAAGCTCGACACCAACGAACACTCAATCCTCGCGCATACCAGCGGCAAGATGCGCAAGAACCGCATCCGCGTGCTGGCCGGCGACCGCGTCAACGTGGAAATGACCCCGTACGACCTGAGCAAGGGGCGGATCACATTTCGGTTCAAGTAACACCGACCGCCTCGGCCGGCCCGTCCCGCCAAGGCGCAAGCCCTGGCCCCTGAGCTGGTTCTCGCGTCGGCAAGCCCCCGGCGCCTGGCGTTGCTGGCCCAGATCGGCATCGCCCCCACCCGCATCGTTGCAACCGACATCGACGAGACGCCGTCCCGGGACGAGCTGCCGCGAAAGCACGTGCAGCGCCTGGCCCGTGCCAAGGCGGAAGCTTGCCCGGCGCCCGGCGCCTTCGTGCTCGCGGCCGACACTGTGGTCGCCGTCGGCCGCCGTATCCTGCCCAAGGCCGAAACCCGCGACCAGGCCGCCGCCTGCCTGAACCTGCTCTCCGGCCGGCGCCACCACGTGCTCACCGCCATCGCCCTGGTCTCGCCCGACGGCGCGCTGTCCGAGCGCCTGTCCGAAACCAGCGTCATCTTCAACCGGCTGACCGCGCAGCAGATCGACGCCTATCTCGACGGCGGCGAATGGCACGGCAAGGCCGGCGGCTATGCCATCCAGGGGTTTGCCGCCTGCTTCGTGCGCGCCCTTTCCGGCAGCTATTCCGGCGTGGTCGGCCTGCCGCTGTTCGAAACCGCCCAGCTGCTGCGCGGCCGCGGCTACCTGAAGCCGTGACGGACAAGGACAAACGCGCTCCCAGGATCGTGCTGCACGCCGCCTGCAGCCCCGGCGAAATGCGTGTCGCCGCCCTCGCGGCCGATCTGCTGACGGACTACGCGATTTGGCGGGAAGGCGCCCCCGACGGGCTCGGCGACCTCCATCTCGGCCGCGTCGTCGCCCGCGTCCCCGCCATGGCGGGCGCCTTCGTGCTCATCGACGGCGCCGAAGGCTTCCTGCCCGATAGCGAAGGCGGCGAGGGACGCACCGAGGGCGACATCCTGCCGGTGCGCATCACGCGCTCCGCGCAAGGCGGCAAGGGCCCCAGGCTCTCCGCCAAATTCCCCGGCGAGCCTCCCGAGGCGACCGGCGAGGCGCCAAGCCTGATCCGCCGCGGCCCGGGTGCCCTCGTCCGCTTCGCAGAGCGTCACCCGGCCGCCGAAATCCTCGTCGACGACCCCGCCATCGCCGCCCGCCTACGCACCGCCTTCGCAGGCCGCGTGCGCGTCGTTCCCCGCGCCTTCGACGACGAGCTCGAGGCTGAAATCGAAGCGCTCGGCGAACCCCACGCCGATCTCCCGGGCGGCCTGCGCGCCTCCATCGTGCCGACGCCCGCCTTGGTCGCGATCGACATCGACAGCGGATCCGCCACCGCCGCGCGCGGCAGCAAAAGCGAGTTGCAATTCGCCGCCAACCGCGCCGCGCTCCCGGCACTCGCAAGACAGATCCGCCTGCGCAACTTGTCAGGCGCCATCCTGATCGATTTCGCCGGCCTGCCCGTCCGCAGGCGCCAGGCGCTCGGCCCCGACCTCGCCGCCGCCCTCGCACCCGACCCCTCCGGCGCGCGCCTCGCCGGCTTCACTGGCCTCGGTTTCGCCGAAATCCTGCGCCAGCGCCGCGACGCGCCTTTGCACGAACTTCTGCAAGGCCCCCACGCCGCCGGCCTCGCAGCCCTGCGCCAAGCCGCTACCCGCATGGCCGGAAGCCCCGCCACCCGCCTGAGCCTCGCGGCGCACCCGGCAATCATCGCAGCCCTGCAAGCCGACGCGCCGGCGCTGGTGGACCTTGCACGCAAAGCCACCCATCCCTTGATGCTGCGCAGCGACCCCGCACTCCGCCCGTGCCAATGGATGCTCAACCATGCCGATCCCAGCTGAAACCAGGCCTGCCCGCGCGAAACCCTGCCCGATCTGCCGCAAGCCCGAAGCCGCCGCCACCGCCCCGTTCTGCTCCGCCCACTGCGCCCAGATCGACCTCGGCCGCTGGTTCTCCGAAGGCTACATAGTCCCCGGCCAGGACGGCGAAGCCCTGGCGGACGAAGATTCGTTGGACGCCCGCTCCGCAGGCAGGGGCACCGAAGCCCGCGAATAGCCCGCACCCCCGCCCGCCGCCACGCACCCTTGATCCCCCCCAAACCCTAGGCTAAGCACGCGCTCCCGACGGCGCCCAGGTAGCTCAGTTGGTAGAGCATGCGACTGAAAATCGCAGTGTCGGTGGTTCGATTCCACTCCTGGGCACCACTAACATCGTTGAATAAGTCGATCTCAGGACCGCGAAGGTGGCTAGAAGCGGCCGGCGTGGAGTTCATCGCTGAGAACGGCGGCGGGGCTGGCGTCCGCCTGCGGAAGGTGGTGGTTTCGCTATCCAGCCAGCTGGGACATGCTAGAAACTGTCTCCTAACCCAATGGAGGCTATCGTGCGCATCGGCCGATCTCTCGCTTCAGCATCAACTGTTTTGCTGTTCGGCTGCCCGACACTAGCCGCGGACCTGCAGCCACAGCTTGCTGCCGTGAGTTTCCTGATTGGATCGTGGTCTGGAAACGACGGTAAAGTGGCTGATACAGGTGGGACGTCAAAAGGACGATCGGAGATCACTCCGGAAACTAACGGCGCCCTTCTCTTGCGGCGAGATCATGTTGATCTGGTCGATAGAAACGGTAAGACCGCAGGAAGCTTCGACATCCTTATGACCATCTATCCCGAAGGCGGCACACTTCACGCTGACTATTTCGATGGGCAACACGTGATACATTACGTCTCCGCATCGGTCATGCCGGGTAAGTCCGTGGTTTTTAGGAGTGCGCCGGTCGGACCAGTATTTCAGCTCGTCTACGAACTGCAGGGGACCGATTTGGCCATATCATTTGGAGTCACCCCGCCAGGTCAATCAACGGCGCATCTAATTTCGAGTGGTAAGCTCCATAAAGCGGAATGAAAGAGATCGGGTGACAAACACGCGCCTTCGTTCTCGCGCCACTGCTGTTCGCCCACTTGCAGTCCGAAGCCGGCGCCCCCCAGAGCTGCCAGACATTCCACCCAGAGCTGAAGGTGCGCGGCGACTTATCAGGCTTGGCCTGAAAGCGGATTCTCGCTCCAATAAACGCACCCCTGGGCCATCTAGTCTTACTGTGTCATAAACTCTGCGTACTGGCTGATTCGTTGGCAACAGGGGCATCTGTGGAGTTTTCGTGCGAGTAGCCTGGCGATCATGATCCGGATGGTGGCGATGGAGTTTTTCACGTGGCGTTCAGGCCGGATTGGCGGAGCCTCGTGGGCGGAAGTTTGCGGGTATTTCAGGGTTTTTGACGAGTGTTGTGTCCCCGGCGGCTGAGGGGGGAAAAGCGCTTCTCTCAGCGATGAGGAAGCCGTAGGCGGCGATGCACAAGGTGGCGTGGTGATGAAAGCCGCGCCAACCTCGACCCTCGTAATGGCCAAGGCCGATCTCTCCTTTGAGTTCCTGGTAGTCCCGCTCGATCCGCCAACGTCTCTTTGCGTTGGCCGCAAGTTCGGCAATCGGCGTGTCGGCGGGCAGCGTAGCGAGCCAGTATTTTGCAGGCTCGGCATCGCCCTTTGGCCATTCGACCATGAACCATTCTTCCGGCCGCGATGTGCTGCGTTTGACGTCGCGGTGGGCAGGACGCACGCGGACTGCGGCGAAGCGTCCTGACAGCGGCGCATTCGTACCTTCACGCCAGGTGACCATCTGCCAGGCATCCTTCGGCAATGCGTGCGCCAGCGCCTTGGCCGAGACCGGCTTGTGCGTGGCGGTGCGGCGCACGCGTGTTGACGGGCGGCCCCGTCCACCTGGCGGTTTGACCGGCAGCGGCTCCTCGCCAGGCGGCCAGAGACTGGTGGAGGATTGGACGCCGACCACGTACGTCATCTGAAGTTCAGTTATTGCGTCTCGGAACTCAGTATCAATGCCATACCCGGCATCGGCCAGTATGCAGCCCTGGGGCACATGGGCATCACGTGCCGAGCGGATCTGCGCCAGCGCAATTTGGGGTTTGGTCTGGAATGTCACATCGTCCGGCACGCCGGCGCGTGCGCGCCGCTCCGGATCGTTCGCCCAAGGTTCAGGAAGATATAGCCGGTAGTCGATCGGCAGGCTGGCATGATCGCGGGCGACCGACAGCGTGACCGCGACCTGGCAATTGTCCTGCTTGCCGAGTTGGCCGCAATATTGCCGGGCCACACCTACTGAATGGGTGCCCTTCTTGGGAAACCCCGTGTCGTCGATAATCCAGGCGAGGATGCCGCCCGATTGCACGATCTTCGGCAGCACCTGGTCGCGGACCCTCGCCAGAACGGCCTGGTCCGACCACTCGGCTTTAGCCACCATGTGGTGCAAGGATTGGTGGGCAGCCTGCACACGCCCCGGTTCGACCCGCGCTGCCATCGGCTCCACGCTCTTGCGATCACCCGGCAGGATCAGACCGGCGCAATAGGAGCGGAACGGCGCCGCGCGATCGGCATGACCTAAAGATGCCGCCAGGGCCTCGACATAAGCCTCGAACCGCGATTCAATGCCGACCGAACCGAACCTGAGAGCCACGCCCGCCTCCACGAGGGAATCTCCCACTCGTACACACAGCGCCCCGAATCGTACAAGCTATTTATGACACAGTAAGACTAGCAGGTCGCGGAAATTCACTACTCAAACCGGCTAGCATCTGCTTCTCATGTTCGTTTTCAATGTTGCGGTCGCAAGTGTCCGCCGCGCATAGCGGTCCGGCTGATTGGGTTGCACAAGGGACGGCGCGACGGCGCAACACGACGGTTGATCAGACTCTGATGCGCGGACTGGTTACCGCAGGACCGTTGTTCGTCTTGGGCCTTCCTCTGTCTCAATGTCGCGGGTTGGTGCCGCCTCTCAGACCGAGGGTTACCCTGACCTGCCGCCGCGCGCCCCGCGCAGCGTTGGTATCTGGGCAACGGTACCCTGCAGGTCACGTTCGGCCTGCCACAAATCGTGGGATTGCTGCATGCGCAGCCAGATCATCGGCCCATTGCCGCACAGCTTCCCAATTCTTACCGCCATGTCGACGGAAATCGCGGAGCGCTCGGCGAGTATCGCGTGCAACGACTGCCGGCTAACACCGAGGTTTGCCGCGGCATCCTTCACGCTCACACCTAATGCAGGAAACACATCCTCGCGGAGCACCGCACCCGGGTGCTCAGGCCGCCGATCGCGCCGTCCGGCTCTATACTGCATCATGTCGACTCCAATCCTCGATAGTCGTGTCCCTCAATGATAGTTTTCCAGATCCACCGCCATGGCGTCCTCGCCGTCCCATTCGAACGTGATACACCATGGCCCGTTCACATGCAGCGAATACCGCATCGGCTTGCCGCGCAACCTGTGAAAGTCCAATCCAGGTATGTTCAAGTCCTCAGGCGTGAGAGCTGCATCCGGCGCGTCCAGCCGACGGAAGACAAGCCGTGCCAGGTCGGGCGCGACTTTCGCCGCATTCCCCTTCTCCCACAGCGCTTTCAACGCACGGCTACGGAACGAGCGAATCATCCGCCTGTGTAAGGCATGACCTTACAGGTGTCAAGTCAGACTTTCCAGATGCAAGTCAGCGTCGCCGCTGCTTTCTTCAATGCGCCCCCGGATGCCGTGCGTTGCGGTCCGCGACTTCGACGACGTGCGCGATCGGGGTGACGAACACGCGGCCTTCGTTCTGCCGCTAGTGCTTCAGGCCGTAGGTGTAGTCCGGAACGGCGTGGTCGATTTGCTCAGTGCGATGAGGCCGCTGTCGAGCGCTGCCTGCGACACCGGCAGGTGCGAAATCGCAGTAGGCGTGGCGGTGCCGTGGAGAACCTGGCCCATAGTGCGTCCTTCATGCCTGCGAGAAGATTGCACCATCAAACCCCGGAATCGAACACCTAGTCTGCTGTTCATAACCTGGCCAGTCGTAATCCCGCAGCTGATGCAAAAATCTTGGCGTCAGCGTGTTCTTGCAGCCAAGTCTTGCCGTAGGATACGTGTGGGCTTTACTTCTGCGACAAGAAGCCAGCAGGGCGCGTCAAGGAGTAATCTTGAACACCGTCCCGGTATTATCTCTGGAATCACCCTCTGTCACGCCATAGAAGTTGCCAGAACATCGGCAGTGAGGCCGGCGTAAGGATAAGCTCCCTCCGGTCCCGTAAAGGAGTGTAGAACCGTTTCCTTTCCGGTTGGAGTGAGCTTGAAAACCAGTCCTTTGGATTTATTACCTTGACCACCATGCAGGGTCGTTCCATAAAGATTGCCTTGGCACCCACGACGAGGTCACAGAGTGGCTCGTTGCCGTCCAGGTGCGAAAACGCGTAAACCAGCGCCTCGGTGCCGTTTGGTTTTATGCTATATACAGTCCCGCTGCGGTCGGCTCCTCCCCCAGTATAGGTCGTGCCGTAGAGCTCGCCCTTCCGGCCTGGCACGAGGCCGCCAAACGGCTTGGCACCCTCCACCGGGCCTGAGTCGAAATCATGCAGCACTGAAAAATTCCCTGCCGGCGTGAGTCGAAATACCGTTCCTGTATAGTCGTTTCCACCGCCGGCCGCAGTCCCGTAAATATTGCCGCTCTTGTCTAAATACAGGCGCCCTTGCGGAGCGGTTCCGTCGTTGCGAACGAATTCATGCAGGACCTTCTCGGCGCCCGCGGGTGTCACCATGAAAAGCGTGCCGCCGCCATGGCCGCCTTTCGTCGTCACACCGTAGAGATTGCCGGACTGGTCGGCAGTCAATGTGGCAAACGGGCTCGCTCCGTCGCCGGTGCCGCCAAACGAGTGCAACACAGTTTCCGTGCCGTCGGGTGCAAGCCGGTAGACCGTGCCGGCGTTGAACGTACCGCCCGACGAAGTCGTACCGAACAAATTACCTGCCTTGTCGATAACCACGCCAGCATAGGGCCTCGATCCGTCGGCACCGCCCGCGAACGAATACAGGCTCGTAAGGTGCCCACCCGGCGTTACCTTGAAGACCGTTCCTTCATTCGCAATACCGCCCGAAGTGGTGGTCCCGTAAAAATTTCCGTCGGCGCCAAGAGCAAGCTTTCCGAAAGGGGAATTGCCAAGGCGTTCGCTCACCGGAAAGCTGTAAATTGTTTCAAACGTTGCAGCGTAGCTGGGCGCAGACAGGTTCTTCAGGCCGCTCCGAGCCGCCGCTGCTGTCTTCAATGCGCCCCCGGATGCCGTGCGTTGCGGTCCGCGACTTCGACGACGTGC
>CAZZVF010000054.1:0-1038 GCA_964657355.1 uncultured Buchnera sp. | reverse complement strand
GCGATCGGGGTGACGAACACGCCGCCTTCGTTCTGCCGCCACTGCTTCAGGCCGTAGGTGTAGTCCGGGAACGGCGCGGTCGATTTGCTCAGCGCGATGACGCTGCTGTCGAGCGAGGCCTGCGACACCGGCAGGTGCGAAATCGCGGTCGGCGTGGCGGCGCCGGCGAGGTGTAGGCCGATGACGCTGAGGTGGTAGATCGTCTGCGGCGGCGTGCCCGGCTTCTGCTCGATCTCGTCGATCTTCAGCAGCGATCCCTCGTCGGCTGGCCGCGTATGGTAAGTCCACACCTGGCCCGCGGCGTAGGCATGCGCCGGCGCCTGGGCCTCGGCCGCGGCAGGGGTCTGAGCGGGCGCCGGGGACGCGGCCGGAGCCGGCTCACCTGGCGCCGCGGCCATGCACAGGAAAGCGGCCACGCCGAGGCCGAACCCCGTCTTGAGAATCGTCGTCTTCACAAAAGCCTGCACCAGGTTCACTCCGCGCGGAAAGTGAACGGTCTAGGCGATCAAGCCAGCCCTTTGAAGCCCGTCACCCCTTGAAGCCTTGGGCCACCACGTAAAGCTCCGAGCTCTCCTTGCGGCTGGCCGGCGGCTTGGCATGCTTCACGGTCGCGAACATGCGCTTCATCGGCACCAGCATGGTCTGCTCCGAGCCGCCCTGGAACACCTTGGCGACGAACGCGCCCCCGGGCACCAGGATCCTGGCCGCGAAATCCAGCGCCAGCTCGGCCAGGCCCATGATGCGGATGTGGTCGGTCGCCGCATGGCCGGTGGTGTTCGGCGCCATGTCGGACAGCACGAGGTCGGCTGGGCCGCCCATCAGCTCGGTCAGCCGCGCCGGCATGTCCGGATCGTCGAAATCGCCCTGGATCAGCGTCGCACCCTGCACCGCCTCGATCGGCAGCAGGTCCACGCCGACAACCTTTGCCGCCCCGCGCAGCACCGCCACCTGGCTCCAGCCGCCTGGTGCCGCGCCGAGGTCGAGGACGCGACAGCCCTTGCCGATGAGGTGGAAGCGGTCGTCGAGCTCGATCAGCTT
>CAZZVF010000053.1:0-12665 GCA_964657355.1 uncultured Buchnera sp. | reverse complement strand
AGATCAATGGCAGTCTCGAACAGGCGCAGGCTTCGTTGCGCCAGGCTCAGTTGAACCTCGGTTGGACCGTGGTGCGCGCCCCACAGGACGGCTGGGTAACAAGGCGCAATGTCGAGCAGGGCAATTTCGTGACGCAGGGCCAGCAGATCTTTTCGATCGTTTCCCCCGAGGTCTGGATCACCGCGAATTTCAAGGAAAACCAGCTCAACCGGATGCGCCCTGGCCAGCATGTCAACGTGACGGTGGACGCCTATCCGAGCCTCAAGCTGTCGGGCCATGTCGACAGCGTGCAGCTCGGCTCCGGTTCGAAATTCACCGCCTTTCCGCCGGAGAACGCGACCGGCAACTTCGTCAAGATCGTGCAGCGCGTGCCGGTGAAGATCGTGATCGACAACGGGCTCGATCCGAACCTGCCGTTGCCGCTCGGCATCTCGGTTGAGCCTTCCGTCGCCTTGAACTAGGCGCGCACCGGCATGAGCGATACCGACGCGGATTGGAAGCCGAAATCGAACCCTTGGCTGATCGCCGTCGTGGTGACGGTGGCGGCCTTCATGGAAGTGCTGGACACCACCATCGTGAACGTGTCGCTGCCGCATATCGCCGGCAGCCTCTCGTCGAGCTACGACGATGCGACATGGGCGCTGACCAGTTATCTGGTCGCCAACGGCATCGTGCTGACAATCAGCGGGTGGCTGTCCGACGTGCTCGGCCGCAAGCGCTATTTCCTGATCTGCATCGGCATGTTCACCGTGTGCTCGTTCCTGTGCGGCACCTCGACGAGCCTGCCGGAACTGATAACCTTCAGGCTGCTACAGGGGTTCTTCGGTGGCGGCCTGCAGCCGAACCAGCAATCCATCATTCTCGACACGTTCGAGCCGGCGCAGCGTGGACGCGCCATGTCGGTCGTCGCCATCGCGACCATCGTGGCGCCGATCATCGGGCCCACGCTCGGCGGCTACATCACCGACAATTTCAGCTGGCGCTGGATATTCTTCATCAACATCCCGGTCGGCATGCTTGGATTGTTCGGTGTGGCCACCCTCGTGGAAGACCCGCCATGGGTGAAGGAACGCCGTAGCCGGGGCATCGATTATATCGGCATTTCACTCATCACCATGGGGCTCGGCTGCCTGCAGGTGGCGCTCGATCGCGGCGAGGACGAGGACTGGCTCGGCTCGCCCTTCATCCGCATCATGTTCCTGCTCGCCTTCCTCGGCATCACCGGCGCCATCGGCTGGCTGCTGACGGCGAAGCGCCCAGTGGTGAACCTGCATGTCATGGGCGACCGCAACTTTGCGCTCGGCGTCATGATGATCGCCGCCATGGCGTTCATCCTGTACTCCAGCGCCGTCATCATTCCGCAATTCGCGCAGCAGGTCGTCGGCTACACGGCCACACTTGCCGGCCTTATCCTGTCGCCGGGAGGTGTCGTCATCATCCTGCTGATCCCGATCGTGACACGTATCTTGCCGATCATCCCGACACGCTATCTCATCACGGTCGGATTCACGCTCATGGGCTTCGCCCTGCTGTTCTCCAGCAGGCTCGTACCAGACATTACCTTCCAGCATCTTGCACTCATGCGAGCGGCACAAACTGCCGGCCTCGCCTTCATGTTCGTGCCGATTTCCACGATCGCCTATTCGTCGCTGCCGCGTGAGTTGAACGGCGACGCCGCAGCGCTCTACACCATGTTCCGCAACGTCGCCGGCTCCATCGGCATTTCCACTGCGACGGCGCTCATCACCTCGCGAACCCAAATTCGGGAAGCATACCTGTCGACCTGGATGACGCCGCTCAACCAGCCCTACAACACGCTGCTGCAACAGGACCGCGCGGCGTTACTCAGCATGGGCCATCCGGCGTCCACGACGGAACAGACAGCAATCGGCCTGATCTACCAGACCTTCCACCAACAGGCGTCGGTGCTCGCCTATTCGGACGTGTTCATGATCTGCGCCGTAGCCGCGTTCGCCATCGTGCCGTTTACGTTTTTGTTCTCGAACTACAGGCCAGGCGCCGGGCAGAAGCCCCCGGCGGCGCATTGAAAGGTCAGGCGAGAGGAAGCGCTTCTTTGTTGAAACAAAGAAGCAAAAAACTTCTTCAATTATGGCGCGCGCTGTCGGATGGTGCCGCGAAAGCATTCAAATATTCGCAAATAGGAGACGTGCTTCCGGATAGAACCGCGACAGCCATTTCAGAAGTCTTTTGCTTCTTTTCTTCAGAAAAAAAGAGCTTCCCTAAATGCTTGCTGCACGCGTCACGCAGCAGCGCGACGGAAATATCTCGCAAGACGCCCTGCCGCCTCGTCGAGCACCTCGTCCTTCTTGCAGAACGCGAACCGGATTAAATTATGCGGCGCATCGCCGTCGTAGAATGCCGAGACGGGGATCGCTGCCACGCCCGCGTGTTCGGTGATGTGGCGGCAGAAGGCGGCGTCGTCGCCGGCGAAGCCGAAGCTGTCGATTTCGGTCACGACGAAATAGCTGCCGTCGGAGTCGAGCACGCGGAAGCCGGCTTTGCGCAGCCCGTCGCTGAGGCGGTCGCGTTTGGCGGCGAGGCTCTGTGAGAGACCGTCGAAGTAGGCGTTGTCCTTGGCGAGACCGAGGGCGACGGCGCGCTGCAGGTTGGGTGGTGTCGTGAAGGTGAGGTTCTGGTGCGCCTTGACGACGACGCCGATGAGGGCGGGCGGCCCGCTGACGTAGCCGACTTTCCAGCCGGTGAGGGAGAACGTCTTGCCTGCGCTGCCGATACGCAGGCAGCGGCCTGCCATTCCGGGTAGTGTTGCGAGTGGGATGTGCCGTGCGGGTGCGAACACCAGGTGTTCGTAGACTTCGTCGCAGATGGCGTAGGCGTCGTATTGAGAGAGCAGATTTGCGATGAAGCTCAGTTCGTCTGCGGTGAAGACTTTGCCGACCGGGTTCATCGGCGTGTTGAGGATCATTGCCTTGGTGCGTGTGCCGAAGGCGGCGGCGAGTTCGGCGCGTGGCAGCGTCCATTCCGTGGCGGGGGCGACCGGCGGCGAGAGCCTGACCAGGCGCGGCACGGCGCCGAGCATGCGGACGATGGGCAGGTAGGTGTCGTAGAGGGGCTCGATGAGGACGATTTCGTCGCCCGGATCGAGCAGGGCCATCATGCACGCGGTCAGCGCTTCCGTGGCGCCGCTGGTGACGACGACCCCCTGGTCACGGTCGATCGGGAGGCCCCAGAAGCGTTGGTTTGCGTCTGCGACTGCGTGACGCAGTTCGGGCAGGCCGGCGAGAGGCGGGTATTGGTTGCGGTGGTCGAGCAGCGCATCGGCGGCGGCTTGGACCACGTCGGCCGGGCCCTCGGTGTCGGGGAATCCCTGGCCGAGATTGATCGCGCTGTGCTGCACCGCGAGGGCCGACATGACGGTGAAGATCGTCGTGCCTGCCGCCGAAAGCTGGGTGTTCGGTGTCCTCACTGTGTCAGCCTCCGACTGGTCGCCGATCGTCCGTCAGAGTCGGCATATGGGTCAATTACGGGCCATGGGCAATTCGGTGTATCGTGCGGCGCCGGAACCGCCGTGGCGCCTGCCTCGGCGTCGGGCCGGCGTGTCGGATTGCGGGCCCTCGCCCTGCATGCGAAACCGTCGCGGAACACCAGGCCGGGAGAAAGCCGCTATGAAGAAGATCGAGGCGGTCATCAAGCCGTTCAAGCTCGACGAGGTGAAGGACGCTTTGCACGAGGTCGGGCTGCAGGGCCTGACCGTCATCGAGGCCAAGGGCTTCGGGCGTCAGAAGGGCCATACCGAGCTTTATCGCGGCGCCGAGTACGTGGTGGATTTCCTGCCGAAGGTGAAGATCGAGGTCATCTGCGACGATGCCACGGTCGAGCGGGCGGTCGAGGCCATCGTCGCCGCGTCGCGGACGGGACGGATCGGCGATGGCAAGATCTTCGTGACCACGATCGACGAGGTCATTCGCATTCGCACCGGCGAGCGGGGCGACCAGGCACTCTAGCACGGGTTGGCTTGTCGGCGGAGGGGCGGCTGGTCTCGATCTTGCAGGCCAACGAGGACGCCTTTGGGACTTCAATATCAGACAGGGATGAGAGCGGAACATGGCTAAGAAGGTTCAGTCAGCCGAGCCCCGGAACAATTCCGACGACGGCGTGTCGCGCGTGCTCGAAATGATGCGTGAGAATTCGGTCGAGTATGTCGATTTGCGGTTCACCGATCCGCGCGGCAAGTGGCAGCACACGGCGCAGCATGTCTCGACCATTGACGAGGACGTGTTCCGCGATGGCATCATGTTCGACGGCTCTTCGATCGCCGGCTGGAAGGCGATCAACGAGAGCGACATGATCCTCATGCCGGACCCTGCGAGCGCGGTGATGGATCCGTTTGCCGCCAAGCCGTCGATGATCCTGTTCTGCGACATCGTCGAGCCGTCGACCGGCCAGCTTTACGGGCGCGATCCTCGCGGCACCGCCAAAAAGGCGGCCGCCTACCTCAAGGCATCGGGCATCGGCGACACCGCGTATTTCGGCCCCGAGGCCGAGTTCTTCATCTTCGACAGCGTGAAGTTCGGCACCGGCGGTAATTACGGCACCTACCAGCTGGACAGTGCGGAGGGTCCGCAGGCTTCGGTGAAGGACTACCCCGAGGGCAACATGGGCCACCGCCCCGGCATCAAGGGCGGCTACTTCCCGGTGCCGCCGGTCGATAGCGAGAGCGATCTGCGCGCCGAGATGCTGTCGGTCATGGGCGAAATGGGGCTGCCGATCGAGAAGCATCACCACGAGGTGGCGCAGAGCCAGCACGAGCTCGGCACCAAGTTCGGCCCGTTGGTGATTTCCGCCGACCAGATGCAGATTTACAAATACTGCGTGCACAATGTGGCGCACAGCTACGGCAAGACGGCGACGTTCATGCCGAAGCCGATCTATGGCGACAACGGCAGCGGCATGCACGTGCACCAGTCTATCTGGAAGGACGGCAAGCCGCTTTTTGCAGGCAATGCCTATGCCGATCTGTCCGAGACCTGCCTTCATTACATCGGTGGCATCATCAAGCATGCGAAGGCGCTGAACGCGTTCACCAACCCGAGCACGAACAGCTACAAGCGGCTCATCCCGGGCTTCGAAGCGCCGGTCTTGCTCGCCTATTCTGCGCGCAATCGTTCGGCGTCATGCCGGATTCCGTATGCGACGAGTCCGAAGGCGAAGCGCGTCGAAGTGCGATTCCCCGATCCGACGGCCAATCCGTATCTCGCTTTCTCCGCGATGCTGATGGCCGGCCTCGACGGCATCCGCAACAAGATCCATCCCGGTGAGCCGATGGACAAGGACCTCTACGATCTGCCGCCGGAAGAGTTGAAAGGCATTCCAACGGTGTGTGGAAGCCTGCGCGAGGCGCTTGGTGCGCTAGCCGCCGACCACGAGTTCCTGCTCGCCGGCGACGTGTTTTCACGTGACCAGATCGAGAGCTATATCGAGTTGAAGTGGAGCGAAGTGTACCGGTTCGAGCACACGCCGCACCCTGTCGAATTCGAGATGTACTACTCGGTCTGACGCTTCCCCGTTGTGTCCTGGAGGGCGCCACGGAAACGTGGCGCCCCCTTTTCGTTGTGACCGGTCGGGATTACCGCGGAATATCGGCAGCGGCGGCATTCGGCAGCGCCTGGTCGATGACGGCAACCGCCCCCTTCGTATCGCTGGACGCGAGTGCCGCACGCGCACGCCCGGTGGCCGCGACCAGATTGCCGCCATCGGGGATGTTCTGGCCGCCATAAGGCACCGACCGGTCGAGGGCACGGGTTTCAGCACGCTCCAGTGCCTCCTGCGCCTCGCCGCTACGGCCCGCTATCAAGGCGGATCGTGCCGCGAGCAGGAGGGTCTGAATGTCATCGCCTGCCGCGGGAGCCGGCAGGTTCGGCGCGTAGACCGAGTGCGTCGTGGCGCCATTCAAGTTGCTCGCATTGTCCGAGCGCGGCATCGACATGCCGGTGCCGATATCGTTGCCGGGCCGTGCGCCATCCTTCTGCGCCACCTGCGCATGGGCCTGCGTCACAGCGGCAAGCGTCAGGATGGTGGCCGCAAGTGCATGCCGCATTGCGCGTCAACCCTTCTCGGTTTCACCAGGTTTGTGGCCGGGGCCGGTGGAGCCGCCCGTGCTCGGCGGATCGCTCGCCGGAAAGGTATCATCCAGGGTCTCGTCGATCTTCTGTTCTTCGTCCGCCTGCTGTGTTCCGCTCATGGCCGATCTCCGCTGGGGAGCCAATGGCTAGCAGAGCGCTCGCCGGCCCGCAAAAGCCTCTCGACCGCGGCGCCGCGCGGGCTTAGTGACATCCCGGCCACAGGCTGCCGTTCACCTCGGGACGATTCCAGCGCTCCGCGAGACGATTTGCCCTTAAGCCTTTGTTTCTTATAAAGATCTTGGCTTGCTGGTTGCTGTGGCGCTGCCGCATCTGACGGCCGCGGACTGCTTGACGCATTTAGTGTGCGCACCCTAACGTGGCCACCTGTCCGCTGGACCGGCCATGAAGTGCCGGCTTGCGACAGGCCAAGCCGGACGGTGCGTAGAACACCGGCGGCCCTTTGGGGGGAACGAGTAGTGCTTCATCATTTCGGTATCGACCGATCCGGTTCCAAGTTGTCGTCACGGCGCCTTGCGCTGATGGGAGGTGCGGCACTCGCGGTTGTCGCGGCGGCCCACCCGGCGCACGCGTTCGACACGACGCTTGGCGGCTGGCAGATCAACATCGACACGACGTTGTCCTCCAGTGTCGATCTGCGAACTTCAAATGTCGACGAACGCTTCGTCGGAGTCGCGAACGGCGGTAAGTTCTCGCTGGCGAACGCCGACAACGGCACATTGAATTACCGCACGGGATCGCCTGTTGCTGCGGTGCAGCGCATCACCACCGAGGTGCAGGCCAAACGCGACGATTATGGTTTCTTCGTGCGTGCGACAGGGTTCTACGACCCCATTAACGATAGTTATCAGACCGATTTTCAGCCGCTCAGCCGGGCCGCGGTGCGCGACATCGGCGCCGACCTGCGCCTGCTCGACGCCTACGCGTTCGCGCGGCCGTCGCTGTTTGGCCACCCGATCGACGTGCGCGTCGGTGCGCAGGCACTGAACTGGGGTGAGAGCACGTTCATCCAGTTCGGCATCAACTCCATAAATCCGCTCGACACCACGGCGCTGCGCACGCCGGGCTCCGAACTCCGTAACGGCTTCCTGCCCATTCCGGTGGTCGACCTAAAGACCGAACTTGGCGGTGGCTACTCGCTCGAAGGCTTCTGGCAGTTCGCCTGGACTCGCTCGAAGCTCGAGCCGGACGGCTCTTTCTTCGGCACGAACGATACGCTGTTCGATGGCGGGACCTATGGCAACCTGCGCAATGATTTCCCCGACAATGCGCGCAGCATCTACGGCATCAATGTTGCGGGTGGCGATCTGTTCGGCGCCTCCCTGCCGCGTAGTCTCGACCGACACCCGACGTCGCTCGATGAGTTCGGTCTCGCTCTGCGCAAGACGTTCGACATCATGGGCGGGACGGAAGTCGGCCTGTATTTCGAGAATTACCACAGCCGGACGCCGTTCGGTTCGTACCGCACGGGATCTCAGAACATCTCCGGCACGCCTGGTTTCCTGTCGGTCGCCCCGAATCCGCTGACCGCACTCTTCCTGCCGCCAAATTACGCCAACAAGACGTACACCTCGACGGCTTCGTTCTTTGCCGACTACCCGAAGGATATCCATCTTGCGGGCATAAGCTGGAATTTTACCGGCCCGGCCGGCTTGGCGATCCAGGGGGAGTTTTCCCATCGCTTCAATCAGCCCATTCAGTACGCTGCGGCCGATCTGGCGCTGGCTGCCAACCTTCCCGCCATTGCGGTCGCCAAGCCGCTCAGTGCTGCTCTGGCGATCGCGCAGGCTGAAGCACTGGCCGACCCGGCGCTGCAGGAACTCGGGGCGACCAACCCGGGCTTCAACCAGATCATCGATGGCTGGAAGCGCTACCACGTCAGTCAGCTGCAATCGACGGCGACCAAACTGTTCAACACGATCCCGAGCCTGTCGATCAACAGCATCGCGGTCGTCGGCGAAATTGCGTTCGACTACGTACACAACTTCTCGCGCAATTCCGGGGTCTATGACGCGGCCTACACGACGGACGTGAACTCGGCCTATGCCGCCGCCGGCACGGTCAATGCGAACGGCACGACCAACGTCTCGACGAAGGGTTTCGCGAGCCAGCTCTCCGGCGCCTATACGATCGCGACAATCATCGACATGCCCAACGTGCTACCCTATGGCATCGACATGAAGCCGACGATTTCGCTGCAGCATGATTTCGTTGGCACAAGCCCGGTCGGCGTAAACGTGTTTCAGGCGAATACGGCAGCGGCGAGCTTCGGAGTCACGTTCAATTATCTGCAAGCCTGGAGCCTGGGGGTTCAATATACCAACCACTTCCCCATCTTCGATGGCGGCAAGTACTACGGCCTGATCGACCGGGATTTCGTATCAGCGACGTTGTCCTATGAATTCTAAGAAAAAACCTGAGGTTACGGTCTTTGATGAAGCTGAAGCACGGGGGCGCGCATAAGCGGAGCCTTGAAACCGCCACCATTGCGATAACGCTCCTGGTACTCGGGGCCGGCGGCGCAAACGCGCAGCCCGCCCCGGGCAACTCTCCGGACCCTGCTTCAGGCCACCCTCCCCCGAACGCTGCGCCTAAAGACGCCGCCAAAGTCCAGACCGCTCCTGTGCTGACCGATGCAAAGAAGGCGGCGCTCGCGACGCCGAGTTCGGCGGTGGCGCCAAAGATCGTCGAGCCGGACGGCCAGGATACCGACCGGCCAATCTGGCGGGCTACGCACGGCGTGCTCCTCGCGGTGGCGAAAGCCGGGCAACGCGTGATCGCGGCCGGCGATCGCGGCATCGTGCTGCTATCGAACGATGGTGGCCAGACCTGGACGCCGACGAAGAGCGGAACCGACGAACTGCTGACGGGGCTCGCATTCACCAGCCCGACCGAAGGGTGGGCGGTCGGCCAGGATGCGACCATCCTCCATACCAACGATGCCGGAACGACATGGGCGACGCAGCACGCAGCGCCCGGCGGTGACCAGGCGCTGTTCTCGCTCGCGGCACTCGCCCCGCATCATCTCGTCGCAACGGGCGCTTACGCGCTGGCGCTGGAAACCACCGATGGCACGGCATGGAGCGACGTGAAACTGCCGAATCTCGATGAGGACTACCATCTCAACTGCGTGACGCCGCGCGGCGACGACCTCGTTGTGACGGGCGAGGCGGGCCACGCATTTCTGCGTCATGCGGGCACATGGACGCCGATCCCCGTCGGCTACGACGGTTCGCAATTTGGCTGCGTTACGACCAAGGACGGCACTGTGCTGAGCTTCGGTCTCCGCGGCAGCCTGTTTGCCCTGGCAACGGGCGCCACTTCCTGGCAGCGGATCAGCACCGGCGAACAACGCTCGATCTTCGGCGGCACGCTGCTCTCGGACGGCGCGGTGGCGCTCGTCGGTAGCAACGGCCTCGCGATGACTTTCGATGTCGCCACCGGAAAAATCACGACCTTGCCGCCGCCCACCGGCGCCACGCTGTCCGGCGTCACCGAAATTGCTGGCGGCAAATGGATCGTGGTGGGAGATGACGGCGTGCATCTGGTCGATCCTGCGGCGCCCGGTCCCGATGCAGCCGGGAGTGCCGTGCAATGATCGGCGCCATCGAGCGTGCGCTGTTCGGCAATCGCCGCAAGATCCTCGCGGTGTTCGCGATCATCACCGTGGTGCTTGGCGTGTTCGCGGTGCGCGTGCGGCCGGATGCCGCGTTCGACAAGCTGCTGCCGTCGCACAATGCCTATATCGAGACCTACAAGAAGGCCGAGGCACAATTCGGCGGCGGCAACGTGCTGCTCATCGCGCTCGAAGCAAAGCACGGCGATATCTTCACTCAGGCGTATTTCGATGCGTTGCGCAAGCTGACGGACGACGTGTTCTTCCTGCCGGGTGTGGATCGCACGCATGTTAGCAGCCTGTACACGCCTGACACGCGCTTCGCCGAAGTGGTCGAAGGCGGCTTCTCCGGCGGCCCGGTCATTCCCGCAACCTTCGCGCCCGACGCGAAAGGCTTTGCCACCGTCAAGTCGAACATTCTGAAGGCCGGCATCCAGGGCCGTCTCGTCTCCAACAACTTTCGCAGCGCCGTCGTCAGTGCCAAGCTGAACGACGTCGATCCGCGGACCGGCGCGCATCTCGATTACGGAAAATTCGCCGATGAGCTCGACGGCGTCATCCGCGCCAAATACGACACCGCGGACACGCACGTTCACATTCTCGGCTTTGCGCAGGCGATCGGCGATATCGAACACGGCGCGCAGGTCATCGTGCTGTTCTTCGGCATTTCGCTCGCTGTCGCGGCCGTGCTGCTCTACCTCGTCTCGCGCTCGCTCTATCTCACCGCCGCAACACTCGCCTGCTCCGTCATCGCGGTCATGTGGCAGCTCGGCATCATCACCATACTCGGCCTGGGCATCGACCCGATTTCGGTGCTGATCCCGTTCCTCATCCTGGCCATCGGCGTTAGTCACGGTGTGCAGATAGCACTCTCCAACGTGCGCCTCGTGGGCGAGGGGAAATCGGCGGTCGAAGCAGCACAGACGAGTTTTCGCAACCTGCTCGAGCCCGGCATCGTGGCACTCTCGCTCGCCGTGCTGACCTTCGTCACCGTGACCACAATCCCGGTGCCGGCTATCCGCGAGCTGGCGCTCACCGCCGCAATCGGCATCGCCGTACTCGCCGTCACCAACCTTCTCGTTCTCCCAGTACTGGCGAGCTTTGCACGTATCTCCCTGGCCAAGGTCGCCGCCGCACAACGTGGCGCCGAACGCTTCGAAGGATTCTGGCAGCTTCTCGCCAGCCTGATCGTGCCGAAATACGCGATCGCGATTACCGCCTTCACGTTCGCCATCTCCCTCGGCGCCATCGTCTTTCTCGGCCAGCCGGTCGTGGGCGATCTCAATGTCGGTGTGCCGGAACTGCGTCCGGACAGCCGCAACAATCGTGACGCCGCCTTTTTCCAAAGGAACTACGCCATTGGCGTGGACGTGCTGCAGGTGCTCGCCGAAGGGCCGCCTAATGCCTGCCTCGACTACAGCGACGTAAGACGCATCGACGATCTCGACTACCGCCTGCAAGGCGTTCCAGGCGTACGCAGCACCTTCTTCATGGGTCACCTCATGCGCAACGCGAACGTGGCCTGGAACGAAGGTAATCCAAAATTCAATTACCTGCCGCACGACGCACGAGTGCTTGGCCGCGACAGCTCCGCGTTCGAAGCCTCCCTGGGCCTGTCGAACAACGACTGCTCCGAAATGCCGCTCGTCGTCTTCCTGACCGATCACAAGGCAGGCACCATCGATCGCGTCATCAAAACCATCGAGGATTTTTCGAAAACCCCGACGACCGCGAAGATCAACCTGCGCCTGGCGGCCGGCACCGCCGGCGTGATCGGCGCGACGAACCATGTCGTGCAGGCCGCGCAGGTGCCCATGCTGGGCCTGGTCTACACCATGATCATCGTGATCTGCCTGCTGGTGTTCCGCTCCATCCGCGCGGCCCTCTGCATCGTGTTGCCACTCGCGGCAGTGTCCATACTGGCAAATGCCGCCATGAGCGCACTCGGGATCGGCCTGAAACTCTCCACGCTCCCGGTCACCGCACTCGGCGTCGGCATCGGCGTGGACTACGGCATCTACAAATTCTCGCGCCTCAGCTTCTACATGCGGCGCGGCCACTCGCTCGACGCAGCCTACGTGCAAACGCTGCGGGAAACCGGAAGTGCGGTGATCTTCACCGGCCTGTCGTTGTCGATCGGCGTCGCCACCTGGGCGTTCTCGCCGCTGCAGTTCCAGGCCGACATGGGCCTGCTGCTCACATTCATGTTCTTCATGAATATGGTCGGCGCCATCATCGTACTGCCGGCCATCATCGGCGTCATGGACCTCGTCGTGCCGCAGAAGCGCGTCCCGTTCGAGGTGGCCCACGCGGAGTAAGGCCAGGGCTCTGCCCTGGACCCGCTAAGGACAAGTCCTTAGAACCATTAGTTAAGGTAAGGAGAATGGGGGGCAACGAGGCCGTGGTTCAGGTGTAGTCGCCCCCCATTCTCCTTACCTTATTAGTAGGATTCCAAAGGCTTGCCTTTGGTGGGGTCCAGGGGCAAAGCCCTTGGCCTTGCCTCCACGTTGACCAACCCGACCGGCTCGCTCTACATGCGGGGCATAGTGGCGGACGTAGCTCAGTTGGTAGAGCGCCGGTTTGTGGTACCGGTTGTCGCGGGTTCGATCCCCGTCGTTCGCCCCATTTTCCTCTTATGAAACCCATTGCGGGGCTGGTTCTTGCCGGCGGCCGGGCCTTGCGGCTTGGCGGTGTGGACAAGTGTTTGTTGCCGCTGGGGGCTGGGTTTGTGCTGGACGAGGTGCTAGCGCGGTTGCGCGGGCAGGTTGCGGCTTTGGCGATCAGTGCCAACGGGGATCCGGCGCGGTTCGCCGGCTTTGGTCTACCGGTTCTGGCCGACGACATGGTTGGACGTGGGCCTTTAGGCGGGTTGCTGCGCGGTCTTGAATGGGCGGGGGCCGAAGGATTCGAGGCGCTGCTGACGGTGCCCG
>CAZZVF010000052.1:0-12698 GCA_964657355.1 uncultured Buchnera sp. | reverse complement strand
CCGGCAGGGCGCCGGAAGACTGGGGTTTGCCCCCTCTCACATCAAGCGTTTCGTGCTGCGCCGCACAAACGCTTGTGGCGATAGTCGGCCGATGCATTGCCGCTCGGTAAGCGAATGCGACGGTGGCGCTCCCCGCGGCAGTGCCGGCCTGACCGGCGAGCCTACTCGTTGCGCAGGTTGCGTGCGGCCGGTTCGTTGAGGGCGGCGGCGGTGCCGAGATAGCCGAATGCCAGCATCAGCGCGACACAGCCGAACACCGTCGTCGCCAACACGCCGGGCAGGAACGACCATGGCGCGTGTATGACCAGATGCATGACGGCCCAGCTGAGGCCGGTGCCGAGCAGAGCCGCGATCACGCCGGCACAAGCGCCGATGAGGCCGAACTCGACGAGCCATGCGGCGCGTATCTGGTTGCGCGTGGCGCCGAGCGTCTTCAGCACCACGGCATCCGCGATCCGGCGACGCTGACCGGCCGCGACCGCGCCCGCGAGCACCAGCGCGCCTGAGACGAGTGTCACCGAACCGGCCGCCGTCAGTGCAGCGGCGAGTTTGCCGACTACGTCAGCTACCGCCTGCAGGATGTCGGCGACGCGGATGCCGGTGACGTTCGGCAGCGCGTCCGTCACCGCGCGCAGCAGCGCCGCATCGCCGCCGGGTGGCGTCTTCACCGTGGCGATATGCATGTGCGGCGCCTGTTCCAATAGTCCGGGCGAGGCGACGAGGGTGAAGTTGATGGCCAGCCCGCGCCAGTTCACGTGGCGCAAATTGGCGATGCGCAGGTCGATGTCGCGCCCGAGCACGTTCACCCGCATGGTGTCCCCGATCGCCAGCCCCCAACCGCGCGCGAGGTCTGCTTCGAGCGACACCAGCGGTGGACCGGAATAATCGGCCGGCCACCACGGACCCGCCACCACCGTGGAGCCGCGCGGCACGGCGGCCGAATAGGTCAGGCCGCGGTCGCCGGCGAGCGCCCACTGGCTGTCCGGCGAGACATGCACGCGATCCACCGGCACGCCTTTCAGCGAGACCACGCGCGCCCGCAGGCTCGGCACCTCGTGGTATTCGCTGGTGCCCTTCTGGCTGCGGACGATATCGGCGAACTTCGGAAGTTGGTCGTTCTGAATGTCGATGAAGAAGAAGCTGGGCGCATCCTTCGGCACGTCGGCCAGCACCTCGCGCCTGATGTTGCCCTGGATGAGAGACACCGAGGCGAGGGTGGCAAGGCCCAGCCCGACGGCCACGACGAGCAATGGTGCTGCGGACGCCGGGCGATGCAAATTGGCGACGCCCAGCCTCAGCCAGGCAGGACGCAGCACCGGCGCGCGGCCTGCGGCCTGCATCAGCCCCCAGGCGCCGGCCCGGAAGGCAGCCAGTGTCGCCAGCGCGCTCACGCAGAACCAGAAGGCGAACGAGCGGTCGGGCGAGGTGAGCACCACCAGGGCAGCGAGCAGCACCGCGAGCAGGCCGGCCGCGACGGCGACGCCCCGCTGGACTCCGGCCCCCGAGGGCAGTGTCGCCTCCCGGAACAGCGCCGCACCCGGAATGCGGGCGGCGCGGCCAAGCGGCAGCAGGCTGAACGTGGCGGCCGTGAGCAGGCCATACAGGGCGGCGAGTGCCAGCGGGCTGGGATACAGCCCGGCTTTGGCAGGCACCGGCAGCATGTCGCCGAACATGGTAATGGCCGCCACGGGAAGCAGCGCCCCGATCGTAACACCCGCGGCGATCCCGGCGGTACAAAGGGCGAGAACCTGAATGAGGAACACCGAGAAGATGGTGGCCTCGCGCGCGCCGAGGCAGCGCAACGTCGCAATGGTGACCGCGCGCCCTTCCAGCCAGGCGCCGATGCCGGTCGCGACTCCGATGCCGCCGACGAGCAGCGAGGAGAGGCCGACCAGCGTCAGGAACAGGCTGGTCTGTTCGAGTGCCCGTTCCACGCCGGGCGCGGGTTGGCTGGCGTCACGGATGCGCCATCCGGTCGCAGGGAAGGCTGCTCGCAGTGCCGCGACGGTGGCCTTTGGATCGGAACCCGGCGGCAGGATGGCGCGGATCGCGTAGGTTAGCAGCGATCCCGGCTGCACCAGACCCGTAGCGGCGAGGCTCGCCTGGCCGATGATGACGCGGGGGCCGAGCAGGGCGGCGCCCTCCGAGTGGTCCGGCTCCTGGATGAGCGGCGCGCGCAGCGTGAAGCTGGCCTTGCCGATGCGAACCTGATCGCCGACTTTGAGCCGCAGACGGTCGAGCACGAGCGGGTCGGCGATGGCCCCGTTGGCGAGCGCCGTGCTGAGCGCCATCGGCGGGTCGAGCGTGACAGAGCCGGCAAGCGGGTAGGCGGCATCCACCACCTTGAGGTCGATCAACTGACGGTCGCCGCCCGGCGCCACCAGCAGCGAGCGCATGGTGACGACTGACGACAGCCGGGCGCCGCGTGCCGTGAGCCATGTGGAGAGCGCTTCAGGCAGCGGTTGAGCGCCGCCCTCCACGGCGAGGTCGCCGCCGAGCAACTGCCGCCCTTCGGTGGCGAGACCCTGGTTCACCGCCGAATGCAGGCTGCCGACGGCGGCAATGGCCGCGACTCCAAGGGCAAGGCACGCGAGAACCACGCGCAGGCCGCGAACCCCGCCCCGCAGGTCGCGCATCGCAAGCTTTGCGGGGAGGGCCAACTGGGCCAGCCCAAATGGGAAGGTCATCCGGCGATATCCGGCGTCGGCTGCAAGCCGCCGGTGAGGCGCCCGTCCCCCATGCGCACCTGGCGCCCGCATTGTTCAGCGAGGCGCTGGTCGTGCGTGATGAGCAGCAGGGTGGTGCCGGAGCGCGCCCGCAGGTCGAACAGCAGGTCCATCACGGCGCGACCGGTAGTGGCATCGAGGTTGCCGGTCGGCTCGTCGGCCAGCAGCAGGCGCGGTGCCGGTGCGAAGGCGCGGGCCACGGCGACGCGCTGCTGCTCGCCACCGGAAAGCTGGCCGGGCAGATGGGTGAGGCGATGACCGAGCCCGACTGCGCGCAGGCTTTCCGCCGCGCGGTCCGCCGCGTCACGCCTGCCGGCAAGCTCAAGCGGCAGGGCCACGTTCTCCAGCGCCGTCATGGTGCCGATGAGGTGGAACGACTGGAACACGATGCCGACCGTCTCGCGCCTGAACTGCGCCAGTGCGTCCTCGCCGAGCTCCGTGATCACCCGCCCGGCAATGGTGATGCTACCGCCGGTGGCACGCTCCAGACCAGCCAGCAGCATGAGCAGGCTGGTCTTGCCCGATCCCGATGGCCCGACGAGCCCGACCGACTCGCCCTCCGCCACGTCCATGTCCACGCCGCGAAGCACGTCCACCGTGCCGGCGGCGGCCTTGAGCCGGAGTGAAAGATCGCGCACCCGAACCAGTCGCGGAAGCGTTGGAGGCTGAAGCGTCGGGGTGTGTGGCTGTTGCGGCAATGAAGTCGAGGGCGGTGTCGGGGGTGGCCGCGGGGGCGGCGTCGGCAGAGTGTCCATGGTGACGCGATATGGTTGGGCCGGCGCTCGGGAACAGCAGCGGGGCGCAAGCTTTTGCGCTGCAGGTCACGGCGGCGTAGCGCAGGGCGGACGCAAAGGAGATCTATCGTGAAGCTTAAGCAGACCCGCAGCGCGTCGCGCCGAAGACACAATGCGGGATGGACTTGCGCCGCGCTCGCCCTCGTACTCGGCCTGGCGATGACGCGGCCCGGAAATGCTCAAGCGCGGCAGTTGAAGCTGCTGGTATTCGGGGATTCCCTGTCCGCAGGCTACGGCCTTCCTTACGACGAAGGCTTCGAGCCGATGCTGCAGGCGGCATTGCGCAAGGCCGGGCGCGACGTGCAGATTCTGGAAGGCGGCGTCTCAGGCGACACAACAGCAGGCGGCCGGGCAAGGCTGGACTGGGCGCTGGCCGGCAAGCCCGATGCAGTGCTGCTCGAACTCGGCGCCAACGATGCGCTCCGTGCGACGGACCCGAAGGTCACCGAGGCAAATCTCACGTCCATGCTGGACAACCTCGGCTCGAAACACATTCCCGTCCTGCTCAGCGGCATGCTGGCGCCGCCGAACCTCGGGCCTGCCTACGGTGCGCAGTTCCGCGCGGTCTACCAGAAGCTCTCGCAAAGGCCTGGCGTGCTGTTCGACCTGTTCTTTTTGCAGGGTATTGCCGGCGATCCGGCGCTGATCCAGGCGGATCATCTGCATCCCAACGCGGAAGGCGTGCGCCGCATCGTGGCGCGCATCCTTCCGCTGGTGGAAAAGTTGATGGATGGGGTTGATCAGAGTAAATAAGGCCTTCTTTTCTGGGAGAAAAGAAGCAAAAGACTTTTGAAACTGCTCTCGCGGACCTCTCCGGCAGCGGATGCCATAGTCAGAAGTTTTTTGGGTCTCTGTTTCAACAAAGAACGACTTGCTATTCCCTTGCCTGTGGCACCCGGCGACCACCCTGCCGCTCAAGCATCCACCCCGGATACTCAGCCGGCAACGCGCTGACCTTACCCAGCGCCGCCAGATCGTCTTCCGTCAACTTCACCTTCGTGGCGCCGATATTGTCGGTCAGCTGTTCCGCCCGCTTGGCGCCGACGATGACGCTGCTGACCACCTTCTGGGCGAGCAGCCACGCCAGCGCGATTTGGGCGACCGACACTGAATGACGCTCGGCGATTGGGCGCATGGCGTCGATCACGTCCCACCCGCGCTCGGCATCGACGGGCGGGAAATCGAACGCGGTGCGGCGGTCGCCCTCGGCGCCTTTGCTGTCGCGGCTGTATTTGCCGCTCAGCAAGCCGCCCGCAAGCGGCGACCACACCATGAGACCGACCTGTTCGGCCTGCAGCAGCGGCACGATTTCGCGCTCGAGGTCACGCCCCGCCACCGTGTAGTAGGCTTGCAGGCTGGCCGGGCGTTCCAGGCCGAGGCGCTCGGCAATGCCGATGGCCTTCATGATGTGCCAGGCCGCCCAGTTCGACACGCCGATGTAGCGCACGTGACCCTGCCGGACGAGGTCGTCGAGTGCGCGTAGCGTCTCCTCGATGGGTGTCACGCTGTCGAAGCCGTGGATCTGGTAGAGGTCGATGTGGTCGGTATCGAGGCGGCGCAGGCTGGCCTTTACCCCGTCCGTGATGTGCGCCCGGGTGGCGCCACGATCGTTGGGGCCGTCACCGGTGGAGCCGAACACTTTCGTCGCCAGCACGATCTCATGCCGCGCGACGCCAAGGTGACGAATTGCCTGGCCGGTGATCTCCTCCGAGATACCCTCCGCATAGACGTCGGCCGTATCGATGAAGTTGATGCCCGCTTCATGCGCCTGCCGCACCAGGGCGTTCGCGTCCTCCTGCTGCAGCTTGCCGATCTGACCCCACATGCCCTCGTTGCCGCCGAACGTCATGGTGCCGAGGCAGAGCTCAGAGACATAGAGGCCGGTGCGGCCGAGCTGGTTGTACTTCATGCGGACGATCTCCATGGGAGCTGGGCAGATGGGGCGGGGGCGCGCCCATCGCCAGCCATGGACGGCTTGGCACGAATAATGGCGCTTGCGTGCCAGCAAGCGCTTGTCCGAGCGAGTATTGGGGCTTCCAGGCGGCCGCCTACGGCGATCACGAAGGAACTTGCCTGCCCCTTCGTGATTACCGTCTCGTGAGTTGAGGTTGATGCTGGGGGCGTCATGTCGTCGCAGGCCGCGCGTGAACAATCAGTCTCCTTCGGCGTCTACGAGGGCGCCGACGTTCCGGCTCTCGGCCCGCCTGTCGGGGCATTGCTGCCTCGGATAGCGCGAGCATGATCTTGTTCAGCCTTGCTAACCCGCTGCTGCTTTTCGCAACGTATATGGTATTTGCAGGCCAGATCAGCGAGAGCGAGCTGCTTGCGGCACTTCCCGCCTCGGCGCTGGCAATCGTTTTTACGATCGCCCATCGCGACAATGCGCGGCGCCGCTTTGCCATGCCTGCGGCAGCGGTCCCATTTGCCCTTCGCTCCGCGATCCAGATTTTGCCGGATACCGTCGGCGTCGGATGGGCGTTAACGCGCGTCGTGTTTGCCGGCGCGCGCGCAAGCCGGGGCTCGGTCGTGGAACAACCATTCAGGATTGGCGCAGCGTCGCCGCAGGATGCGGCACGACGTGCGGTCACGACGCTCGGCGTATCGCTGGCGCCAAACGGATATGTGTTACGCGTCTTCGCCGGAGACGAAAGCCTGCTCATTCACCGGCTTGTTCCCGTAAAGGTCGAGACCGATACGGAGTGGCCAGCGTGACGAGCTGGATGCTGGCCGTGTTGGCTTTGCTGCCGGCCTTCGCCATTCCGGCCCTGGCGGCCTGTCGCGGCACGGCTGCCTCGCGATTTGTGGCAGCCCAGCTTGCATCCGCCATCGCATTGCCGATCCTGGTGCTGATGACGTTCGTCTTCGATCAATCGTCGCTCATCGACCTTCCACTCACACTGGCACTTCTCAACCTTCCCGGGGCACTGATAATCGCCTTGTTCATGAGCCGCTGGATATGACCGGCGCTGCGGTAGCCACGCTGCTTGCTATTTGCGTCGCGACGGTATGGCTCGGCTGTGCCGGATTCGTGCGCCTTAGTTCGAATCTTGACCGCATCCATTGCATCGCATTCGTCAATGCCACCGCGGGTTTGTCGCTGACGGCGTCTGCATTCATTGCAGACGGTGCTTCAATACGGGCCATCAAGGTGCTGCTCATTACGATCTGCAGCTTGCTTGTCGGCGCCGCGGTATCGCATGCGATGGGTGCTGCCTTGCTGGATCGTGATTCCGTGCCGGAAGACGAGGCGGGCAAAGCTTCTGAAAGTCGCGTGCAATGAAGCCGATGGTTGCGTTCCTGCTCCTGCTGACAGCGGCGAGCGGCACCGGCGTGGCACTCACCCGCACGCCGCGGCGTCAGGTCATGGCCTTGGCAGCCAACGGCCTCGTCCTGGCGCTCCTGTTCATGGCCTTGCAGGCGCCGGACGTTGCCTTCTCCGAGCTGACTGTCGGGACGGTTGCGGTGCCCCTGCTATTCCTTGTCGTGCTGGCCAGCATCCGGATGGATCACCAGCCGGATAACCCCGCCACGACCAGCAGTCCGCCACAGGAATGAGCCGGCGTCTGCGCCTGATTGTCTTCGGATTTGCATGCCTGTGCCTGCTGCCGGCGATCCTGCATGTGGCAATGCACATGCCGTTGTTCGGCGATCACGCGATGCCATACGGAGATGCAATCACCAAATTCGCTCCCATCGAGCGGCACGTCAGCAACATGGTCAGCGCGGTCAACTTCGATTATCGCGGGTTCGACACGCTGGGCGAGGAGTTCATGCTGCTCTGCGCGGTGACCGGCGCCGTCGTGCTGCTGCGCGGTTCGCGCGGTGAAGCGACCCGTGCCGAGCCGGGCGAAGTGGAAGGCCGCGAAATCCGGCCGCGCAGCGATGCGGCAGCACTCATCAGCAGAATTTTCGGACCTGTTATCGTGCTGTTCGGAGTCTACGTGGCGTTGCATGCGATGACGACGCCGGGCGGCGGATTCCAAGGCGGCGTGGTCGCTGCGGCGGGATTGCTTCTGGTGTTCATCGGCGAAGGATATCGCGGCTGGCGTCACATCGCGCGCTCGCACATGTTAGTCGTCTGCGAGGGTCTGGGGGCTACGCTCTACGCTCTTTGCGGCTTTGCATCCATGCTGCAGGGCAAAGCATTTTTGACGAACATCTTGCCTTACGGAACGCTCAAGAACGTATTTTCCGGTGGCCTGATGCAACTGGAGAATACCGGCGTCGCGATGGCGGTGGCAGGAAGCTTCGGCCTTTTGTTCATCGAGTTCCTGGAAGAGACACGCGCCGTCAAACCGGGCCAGAACGCGTCATGATCCGAACAACAGCATGATGCCAGACATTCTCAACCACGTCATGAACCTGCTGCCCTGGTTGGTCGCGGCCTGGCTGCTTGGCATAGGACTTTACGGCATCGTCACCAGCCGGCATTACGTCCACCTGATCGGCTGCCTGTCCGTCGTGCAGGCGGCCACCTACGTGCTCCTACTCGCTGCCGGTTTTCGCTGGGGCGCTGGGCCGCCTATCTTCTACACGCACCCGCCCGGAACGCCGGCGGTCGACCCGGTGGTTCAGGCCCTCGTGCTGACCGACATCGTAATCGGCGCGACGGTGACCGCCCTGCTGTTGGCCATGGCGCTTCAACTGCACAAACGACGCGACACACTCGATCCCGAAAAGCTCAGGCCCATGCAGCGATGATGGTGCCGATCTCGATCCTGCCGCCACTCGTGGTCGCAGGTCCCCTAGCCATTGCAGGCTTCATGCTCGCTGCAAGCCCGATACTTCCTGCCAGGGTGCCCGACGTCATCACGGCGGTTACGGCGCTGATCGCAGCCGCCTTATGCGCAGTGATGGCAAGTCACGTAGCCGGCGGTCCGCTGATCACGTGGTTTGGCGGATGGGTTCCGCGCCCGGGCCTTGTGCTAGGCATCGACTTCTCGGTCGATGAAGCCGGTGCAGCGTTCGGCACCTTCATCGGTATCCTGTTTGCAGCGAGCGTCGTCTTCGCCTGGGGCTATTTCGATTCGGTCCATGCGCATTTCCACGTTCTCATGTTGCTGTTCATGGCCGGCATGATCGGCTTCTGCCTGACGCATGACCTGTTCAACCTATTCGTCTGGTTCGAGGTGATGAGCGTCGCCGGCTTTGCGTTGACGGCCTACGGCCTGCGCAGCTCGGCGCTCGAGGCGGCGCTGAACTTCACAGTCGTGAACACGATCGGAGCCTATCTTATCCTGGGCGGCATCGGGCTGATCTACGCCAGGACAGGAGCGCTCGATTTTGGCGCGATATCGACAGCGGTCAGACGCATCGGCCCGGATCCCGTAGTGACCGCAGCCTATGCCCTGCTGGCAAGTGGATTGCTCATCAAAGGGGCGCAGGTGCCGTTCCATTTCTGGCTGTCGGACGCGCACGGCGTGGCGCCGAGCCCGGTATCCGTGATCTTTTCCGGTGCGATGGTTTCGATCGGGCTGTTCGGCGTGGGTCGTCTGGTTTTCTCCGTGTTCGATGCATCGTCGACCGTGCAGTACGCGACGCACACACTTCTGCTCGGCATGGGTGTCGCCAGCGCGATCGTTGGCGGCGCAATGTCACTTATGCAACGTCACCTAAAACGCCTGCTCGCATTTTCCACGGTGTCGCACGCGGGCATTATGCTGATGGGCCTCGCGCTGCTGAACCACGATGGCGTTGCCGGAATGCTTGCCTATTTGTTCGGGCACGGGCTGGTGAAGGGCGCATTGTTCATGGTCGCCGGAACGCTGCTCGCTACTTGCGGCGGCATCGACGAGATAGGCCTTCGAGGTCTCGGCAAGCAGGTATGGCCGGCGGGAATTGTCATGGCGGCAGGCGGCCTGTTGCTCGCCGGACTCCCGGTCGGCCTGATGGATCAGGGCGCCGACCGCATGGGCGACGGCGTTTCTGCCGCGCACATGATGTGGCTGCACGGTGCAATCCTGCTTGGCGCCGGTCTCACAGGGGGCGCCGTTCTGCGCGCCACCGGGCGCATCTTCATGGGGTGGGGGCCCGTTCCCGGTGAGGAGGGCAGGAGTCCGACCGAGGAGGATCAGGAGAACGCTGATCGCCCGTTATGGGTCATGCTGGCGCCTGCCGCCCTGATGCTGGTGCTCGCGGTCGCCGGTGCAATGTACACCTCCGACTTTTTCAGCGACGCCGCAGCGCAGATGATGCGCAAGGCGCCGCCCGTGCTGCTCCGGCCGCGCTCCTGGCTATCACTGTCGTGGATCTCAGTCGCCATCGCAATGGGCGTGGCGGCGTTCGACCTTAACCGGCGAACCATGCCGGCCGTGCTGACGGCCATCGGCGACGCCCTCACTGCTCCGGCCTGGAAATGGCTGCAACCGATCCACAGCGGCCTGATCGGAGATTACGTGGCCTGGCTTGCCGCCGGTGTGGCATTGTTCGCAATGATTTTCGCCTGATCCAGGCGTTGCGCGACGGAGACAATGGCCATGACCGACCGCCACCCGCAAATATTGAACGCGTCCACCAACCTGCTGGGCATTTGTTTCGCCATCATCACCGGCCTGAAAGTGACGGGTTCAAACCCGAAATCCTACGCCGACGAAATTGCATGGTGCGCGGTCGTTTGTTTCTTGTCCAGCACGCTGCTGTCCTATCTCGTGATCGGGGCCAACGGAGTGGCGCACCGCCGTCGCGCGTGGTCGCACCGGAGCTTTCTCGCCGGTGTGATGTCGCTCGCTGCCTCGGTCTTCGTGGCGGCCGTGTCTCTCTGACGAGCGGGCTCAGACGTTGAAACGGAACAGTAGGACGTCGCCATCCTTGACGACGTAGTCCCGCCCTTCCACGCGCATCTTGCCCGCCTCCTTGGCGCCGCTTTCGCCGCGCAACGCGACGTAGTCATCATACGCGATTGTTTCGCAGGCAATGAAGCCGCGCTCGAAATCGTTGTGGATCACGGCTGCGGCCTGCGGCGCCTTGGTCCCGCGCGTAATTGTCCAGGCGCGCGTCTCCTTTGGTCCACAGGTAAAATAAGTCACCAGGCCAAGCAATCCATAGCCCGCGCTAATGACCCGATCGAGCCCGCTGTCGTGCAGGCCGAGACCTGTCAGGAACTCTGCGCGGTCGTTCTCCGCCAACGTGCTGACCTCCGCCTCGATGGCGGCCGAGACAACGACGCAGCCAGCACCTTCGGACTTTGCAAGTGCCGCGACGCGCTCCGACTGTGCGTTTCCGCTTGCGGCAGCCGCTTCCTCCACGTTGCACAGGTAGAGCACAGGCTTGCTCGTCATCAGCTGAAGCCGGCTGACGGCAAGCTCCTCGCCGGGCGGAATTGCCGTGCGCGCCGGCCGTCCCGCCTGCAATGCCGCGATGATCGGCTCCATCAACGCGACCGTCGCCGCCGCTTCCCGGTCATTGCCTCGTGCCTTTTTCTGCAGCGGCACGAAGCGCTTCTCCAGGCTGTCGAGATCGGCGAGCATGAGCTCGGTCTCGATCGTTTCGGCATCGCGCACCGGATCGATGCTGCCCTCGACATGCGTTACGTCCGGGTCCTCGAAGCACCGCAGGACGTGAATGATCGCGTCCACTTCGCGGATGTTGCCGAGAAACTTGTTGCCCAGGCCTTCGCCTCGGCTGGCACCGCGCACCAGACCGGCAATATCGACGACCTCGAGGGTGGTCGGCACCACGCGCACCGACTTGCCGATCTCCGCCAAAGCGGCAAGTCGCGGATCGGGTACCGCAACACGACCGACATTCGGCTCGATCGTGCAAAACGGATAGTTCGCAGCCTGCGCCGCGGCCGTTGCCGTCAGCGCATTGAACAGCGTGGACTTGCCGACATTGGGCAGGCCGACGATGCCGCAGTTGAATCCCATTACTTCGCACCTTCTGTCAGCAACGCGACCCGCGTCATGAAATCTTCCGGCCTGTCGGACGCCAGCATGGGAGCAGCCTCCGACACGCTGTCCAGCAACCCGTCGAGCCAGGCGGCATCGGCTTTCGCAAAGTCGCCCAGGACCCAGCCCAGCACACGCGCCTTGTCGCCCGGGTGGCCGATGCCGAGCCGGACGCGCCAGTAATCCGGCGAGCCCAACATGCGGTCCATGCTGCGCAACCCATTATGGCCGGCAGCACCGCCACCGCGCTTCACACGCACCTTGCCGGGGACAAGATCAAGCTCGTCGTGGAATGCGGTAATGGCGTTCGGCTCGAGCTTGTAGAAAGCCGTCGCCGGCTGCACGCTTTCACCCGAACCGTTCATGTAAGTCAGCGGCTTGAGCAGGACGATGCGCTCGCCGCCGATTGTCCCCTCCGACGCCAGGCCGCGAAAACGCTGCCGCCACGGGGAAAACCCGTGGCGGTGCGCGATCCGGTCGACGGCCATGAAGCCGATGTTGTGCCGTTGGCGCGCCATGTTCGGCTCGGGATTGCCGAGCCCGACCCACAGCCTCACGGCACGAGCCTCCGCTAAGTGATCCGGAGACTACTTCTTCTTTGCGGCCGGCTTGGCGGCTGGCTTCGCAGCAGGAGCAGCCGCGGCCTTTGCCGGGGCCGCCTTGCCCTTCGCTGCAGGAGCGGAAGCAGGCGCCGCAGCACCGGCCTCGGCCGCCGGCTCAGCCGAACGAGTGGGCGGAGCCACGGTCGCCACTACGAAATCCCGCTCCGGGATGGTCGGGCGCACGTTCTCGGTGCCCTTCAGATCGTGCCAGCGGACGTTGTCGTTGATGTCCATCTCGCCGAGATCCGCCTCGAAGAACGTAGGAACGCTCTCGGGATCGGCAAAAACCTCGACAGTGTGGCGCACGACGTTCAACACGCCGCCCTTCTTGAGGCCGGGGCTGGTCGCCTCGTTGATGTAGTGGACCGCGACAGAGACACGGATCTGCTCGCCTGGTGCCAAGCGCTGGAAATCCACATGCTCGGCGACATCGGTCACTGGGTGGAACTGGACCTCGCGCATAAGGGCACGGGTGCTGACACCACCAACCTGCACGTCATACAGACGCGAACGCCAACCACCCTTCTGCAGCTCGCGCAGAACCGAACGCGGCTCTAGCGAAATGAGCGTGGGCTCCTGTTTTGCACCATAGATTACCGCAGGCACTCTGCCTGCACGCCGGGTCGCACGCGCCGCCCCCTTACCGGCTCGCGCACGCGCCTCGGCCTCGATCGTCACGAAATTGGCCAT
>CAZZVF010000051.1:0-12788 GCA_964657355.1 uncultured Buchnera sp. | reverse complement strand
CTGGGGCTTCGATGTGAACCCCTTGTCGGAGCGTCTGGATGGGCCTGAAGATGCCGAGGGTTTTCAGGAGCGCATCGGCCTGGCACGGTCGGGCCTCGCCTACGACATCGACGGCGTGGTCTATAAGATCGACGATCTGGCCTTCCAGCGGCGGCTCGGTTTTGTCGGGCGCGCACCGCGCTGGGCGATTGCCTGGAAATTTCCGGCCGAACAGGCGACCACGGTGCTGCAGGATATCCGCATCCAGGTGGGACGAACGGGCGCGCTGACACCGGTGGCGGTGCTAGAACCGGTCAATGTCGGCGGCGTGCTAGTGACGCGCGCGACCTTGCACAACGAGGACGAGATCGCTCGGCGCGACGTGCGCGTTGGCGACACGGTGGTGCTGCAACGCGCCGGCGACGTGATTCCGCAAATCCTCGCTGTGGTGCTGGAGAGACGGCCAAAGGACGCAGTGGTTTTTGCACCGATGGAGACCTGCCCGGTGTGCGGCAGCCATGCGGTGCGTCCCCCAGGCGAGGTGGTGCGGCGCTGCACGGGCGGCCTGATCTGTGCCGCGCAGACCGTGGAGCGCCTGATTCATTTCTGCTCGCGCGGTGCCTTTGATATCGAAGGCATGGGCGAGAAGACGGTGGTGGAGTTTCACGAAGCAGGACTGATCGGGGGACCGGCGGATATCTTCAAGCTCGAGGCGCATGAAGGTGAGATCGCGAAATGGCCCGGCTGGGGTGCTACTTCTGCGAAGAACCTGATACGCGCCATCGAGTCGCGGCGCAGGATTTCGCTGGCGCGGTTCATCTTCGCGCTGGGCATCAGGCGCATCGGCGAAAACAACGCGAAGTTGCTGGCGCGGCATTACGGCATGCTGGAAAACTGGCGCGCCCAGATGCTTGAGGCGACAATAGTCGGATCGGAAGCGCGATCGAGTCTCGGCAGTATCATCGGCATTGGTGGTGCGATTGCCGAGGAACTGACGGAGTTCTTCGGCGAACCGCGCAACCGTGCGGTGATCGCCGAACTTGCCGGGCTATTGACCGTCGAGGACGAGCAGGCGCCGGCGGGCGCCGACGGACCGCTTGCAGGCAAGATCGTTGTCTTTACGGGCACATTGGAAACGATGAGCCGGCCGGAAGCAAAGGCGCGCGCCGAGGCGATGGGTGCGCGCGTTACCGATAGTGTATCGAAGAAGACCGATCTGGTCATCATCGGGGCCGACGCAGGCTCCAAGGCGAAGCGCGCGGCGGAGCTTGGCGTCGCCACCGCAACGGAAGCCGAGTGGAAGACTATGGCGGGTCTTTGACCAAGCCCTGCAGCCCCTGACGGACGGCGTCCGGAAGCGGGCGGGATTTGCGGGTGTTGCGATCGATCGCGACGAGCACGGTGCGCGCTCTGGCGGCACAAAGATCGCCGTTGAATACGCCGTTGCCGATGACGAAGGAGCTTGTGCCAATGCGCAGCAGTCGCGAACCCACGTCGATATCTGCCGGCCAGTGCAGTTCGGCGAGGTAGTCCAATTCCAGCCGCGCCATGACGACCAACATGTCGGGCGGCATCTGCTTCAGCGCGCCGCCATGCGTGAACGCGACGCGGCCACTCTCGATCAGGGCCGCGAAGGCGACGTTGTTGACGTGGCCTATCATATCCGTGTCGCTGAAGCGCAGTTTTTCGCGATGCCAGAATTGGTAGGCATCGCGGCTGGTGAGGTCGAGCTCGTCCATCATGCAATGCTGCCGATCGGGGCGCAGGCACGGGCAAGCCAACTGGAAGCCTCGGCTTCAAGCTTCGGGCCGATCTCGGCCACCACGCGGGCGTGATACGCGTCGACCCAGGCGCGCTCGATGGTGGTCAACAGCCCCGGCTCGATCAGGCGGCGATCGAACGGCGCCAAGGTCAACGTCTCGAACCGCAGGAACGGTCTGGTACCTGCAAACTCGGCCGGCTGGACTAGGAGAAGATTTTCCAGCCGGATGCCGTAATGGCCGGGCAGATAAAATCCCGGCTCGTTCGACAGGATCATGCCGGCTGCGAGTGTGGCCGGGCGCAGGTAGGGCGAGAGCGAAATCGGTCCTTCGTGCACCGATAGAAAACTGCCTACGCCGTGGCCGGTGCCGTGATCGTAGTCGAGCCCGACCTGCCAGAGTGCCGCGCGTGCAAACGCATCGAGCCTGACGCCCGCTACGTTTTCGGGAAACACCAAGGTCGCGATGGCGATGTGGCCCTTCAGCACACGGGTAAACCGGTCGCGCAATTCGGCCGGCGGATCGCCGGGCCCGGTCCAGATCGTGCGTGTCACATCGGTTGTGCCGTCGACATACTGGCCACCGCTGTCGATCAGGAACACCTCGTCGGGATTGATCTTGCGGTCACTCTCTGGCGTCACCCGGTAATGCATGATTGCGCCATGCTCGCCGGCACCCGAGATGGCAGCGAAACTCTCACCGCGAAATCCTTCGCCCTTGGCGCGGAACTCGAGCAGTTTTGCCGCCGCGGAGCGCTCGGTTTCGCGTCCGCCGGCATCCGTGAGCCAATGCAGAAAGGCGTTCAGCGCGACCGCATCACGAAGTTGTGCTGCACGCGCGCCAGCCTGCTCGGTCGCGTTCTTGCGCGCTTTGGGCACCGCGCACGGGTCCTGCCCGGGTACAACCTTGGCTCCCGCCCGGCGGAGCGTGTCGGCAAACCATGAGGCTGCACCGCCATCATCCAGGCGCACGCGCTTGCCGCCGAGTTTCCCCAGCGCTTCGGGCAACGCGCTGCGACCTGCCGTCGCGACACCGTTGCCGAGCCAGGTGCGCGTCTCGTCCGGCAGCTTGCACGGATCCATGAACAATTCGGCGCCGCCATCCGCGTGCAGCAGCGCAAAGCCGAGCGCAAACGGCGTGCATTCAACGTCCGAGCCTCGGATGTTGAACAACCAGGCGATCGACGCCGGATCGGTCAGTACGGCAGCGTCCTGCTTGTCCTGAAGCAGCGTTTCGGCGACAAGCGAGCGCTTGTCCTCCGACGACTCGCCGGCATGTTCGAGCGCGTAGGGCATCGCGGGCGCGGTTGGAGGCGCCGGACGATCCTTCCAGGCTGCATCAACAAGGTTAGTTTCCACCGGCACGAGCGTGAGGCCTGCGGCCTTGTAGGTGGAGAGCTGGCCTTCGCTCATGAGCCAGGGATCGTAGCCGATGCGCGCTCCGTCGGGCAGATTCTGCGCCAGCCAGGCGGGCGGCGGAGTTTCAATCAGATGCAGGCGCGTCCACAGACTTCCGTCGGTCTGATCGGCCAGCTGCAGCACGTAGCGGCCGTCGCTCCAAATGGCGGCACGATCCTGCATGATGGCAGCGATACCTGCGCTGCCGGTAAAGCCGGTGAGCCAGGCGAGGCGCTCGGCGGAGGGCGGCACATATTCGCCGAGATGCTCGTCCGATCGCGGCACGAGAAACGCAGCAAGATCGAGCCTGCCAAGATCCGCCCTGACGGCAGCGAGCTTTTCCGCAGGAATCATGCGCGCAAAACCATGGTTGTCCAGTTTCCTTCCTGCAGCGAGAAGTCGAGGCGGAGGCCTTGGCGCCGGTGCGCCGTCAGCACGGTGCGCATCTGCGAATTCAGCAGCCCGGCGAGAATGACCGTGCCGTTTGGCGCCAGATGCTGCGCCAAGTCCTGGGCCATGAGGCACAGCGGACGCGCCAGGATATTGGCGAACACCAGATCGAACGGGGCGGCAGCTCTCACCGAAGGCGCATTCCAGCCATTGCCGAGCCTGCATGTCAGCAGGTTCGACAACCCGTTAAGCCGGGCATTCTCTGCCGCGACGCGAACCGACCAGGGATCGATATCCACGGCGAGCACGGGGCGGCGCAGCAATGCAGCCGCGCCCATGGCGAGGATTGCGGTGCCGCAACCGAGATCGAGAATCCGCTTTGGCCGTCTGTGGGCGATACGCTCCAGCGCACGCAGGCAGCCCCGCGTGGACCCGTGTTCGCCGGAACCGAAAGCGAGCCCGGCATCGACGGTGAGCGTGACACGTCCCGGCAATTCGGGCGCTGTGACATGTTCGCCGCGGATGGCGAAGCGTCGGCCGATCGGTTGCTCGGGAAAGCCGGAATAAACCCGCGCCAGCCAGCCTTCGGCTTCCGTCGCACTGCGTTCCAGCTTTGCCGCAATGCCGGTCATGGCCTGCGCGAGGGCGATGCAGGACGCTAGCGTATCCTCGTTCTCGCCGACGGCCTTCACACCTTCGACACGCCACGTTCCCGCCGCCTCATCGGCGATAAACGAGCCGATGGTGCTGCACGCCTGCTGCATGGCGTTCTCGAACATCGCGACGGCCGCGTGAGGAACGGTGACGAACACTGTTTCGAGCGGAGTCGCGCGGCGTTTCATGCCTTCTCCACGAAGCGGTCCATGACGCGCTTCTGGCCCGCCTTTTCAAATTCGATATCGAGCTTTTCGTCCTCGCTCGCCAGCACTACGCCGTAGCCAAATTTTTCGTGGAACACGCGTTGTCCGACATCGATCGGGTCGCGGCGCGCAGGACGGCCTTGCGCTTCCCACGGTCCGATCTCCTTCGGACGCCGCGCCATCAATGGCCCATTCGAGAAGATGCTTGGCGCCATCAGGCGCGAGTCACGCGCCAGGGCGGCCGAACCGGCGCGCTCCACATGCGCTTCGGGCAGTTCGTCGACGAAACGGCTGGGAATACTGCTCTGCCAGTTCGCGTAGATGCGGCGGTTCGCGGCGTAGCTGACGATGGCGCGTTTGCGGGCGCGCGTCAGGCCGACATAGGCGAGCCGGCGTTCCTCCTCGAGGCCCTTGTTGCCGTTTTCGTCCATGCTGCGCTGGCTCGGGAACATGCCCTCCTCCCAGCCGGGCAGGAACACGGTGTCGAATTCGAGCCCCTTCGCCGCGTGCATGGTCATCAGGCTGATGCGATCTGCGTCGGACTGCTCCTCGTTTTCCATGACGAGCGAAACATGGTCGAGAAAGCCCGAAAGGTTCTCGAACTCCGCCATCGCGCGCACGAGTTCCTTGAGGTTTTCCAGCCGGCCCGGCGCCTCGACGGATTTGTCGGCCTTCCACATTGCGGTGTAGCCGCTTTCGTCGAGCAACGTGGCCGCCGTCACCACATGGCCTTCGTCTTCCAGCATGTCGCGCCAGCGTGCGAAGCCTGCCGCGAGTTCGCGCAACGCTTGGCACGGCTTGCCCTTAAGGCCGCCGTTCTGCACCAGCGCCGACGCTGCCGCGATCATGGAAAGCCCCTGCGAACGCTGCGTCTCGTGCATCAGGCGGATTGCCGCCTCGCCTACGCCGCGCCTCGGCACGTTGACGATGCGCTCGAACGCCAAGTCGTCCGCCGGCTGGCGCAGCACGCGCATATAGGCGATGGCGTCGCGTATTTCCGCACGCTCGTAGAACCGCAGGCCGCCGACGATGCGATAGGGAATTCCCAGTGTCAGCAGGCGCTCTTCGAAGGCGCGGGTCTGGAAGCCGGCGCGCACCAGGATGGCCATGTCGACCAGTTTCTGCCGTTCGCGCATCAGCCCTTCGATGCGCTCACCGACCATGCGAGCTTCCTCGTCGGAATCCCACAGGCTCACCACGCTGACCTTTTCGCCGTCAGCATCGGTCAGGCCCGAGCGCAGAGTCTTGCCGAGCCTGCCTTCGTTGTTTGCAATCAGCGCGGAGGCGGCGGCAAGGATCGGCGCGGTCGAGCGGTAATTGCTCTCCAGCCGCACGATCTTGGCGCCGGCAAAATCCTTTTCGAAACGCAGGATGTTTTCCACTTCGGCGCCGCGCCAGGAATAGATCGACTGGTCGTCGTCGCCGACGCAGCAGATGTTCTGCGAGGCCTGGGCCAGCAGCCGCAGCCAGAGATACTGCACCACGTTGGTGTCCTGGTATTCGTCGACCAGCACGTAGCGGAACATCCTGTGATACTGCGCCAAAACTTCGGGATGTTTGCGCATGATTTCGGTCATGTGCAGCATCAGGTCGCCAAAATCGGCGGCGTTCAGCGTGCGCAGCCGCGCCTGGTAGGCGGCGTAGAGCTCCGGCGTCCGCCCGTTGGCGAAGTCGCCGACCTCGCCGGGCACGACCCGGTCAGGTGTCTGCCCGCGGTCCTTCCAGCGCTGGATCAACCCCATCACGGCTTGCGGCGGCCAGCGCTTGGCATCGATCTTGGCTGCTTCCATCACCTGCTTCAGCAGGCGAATCTGGTCGTCCGTGTCGAGGATGGAGAAGCTCGGCGTGAGGCCGACATGCTCCGCGTGGCGGCGCAGCATGCGGGCGCACAGCGCGTGGAAGGTGCCGAGCCACAGCCCCTCCGCCGGCCGGCCAAGCAGATGCGACACGCGCTCGCGCATCTCCCGGGCAGCCTTGTTGGTGAACGTCACGGCGAGCACCTGGCCGGGGGCGGCGCGGCCGGTCAGCAGGATGTGGGCGAACCTTGTAGTAAGCACGCGCGTCTTGCCGGTGCCGGCGCCAGCCAGCACCAGCAGCGGCCCTTCGGTGGTTTCGACCGCCAGGCGCTGTTCTTCATTGAGGCGAGCTAGATAGTCGGACATGCACCTGATCGAACGGGAGAGCGGCGGATATAAGCCACGCCCCTCCCCCCTGAAACCCCGCCTTACCGCGCCTCCGCAAACATGATTGGACCCTCACCATGCGCCGATTGCTCCCCCTGGCCATGCTGGCCGTCCTCGCCGGCTGTTCGAAGCCGCGCGCGGTGCACGATTTTGCGGCCACCGCGCCGGCGTTCGATGCGGTGACCTTCTGGACCGGCCACCACCGCTCGTGGGGTGTCATGGAGAACCGCGCCGGCGCGCCGACCGAGATCGTGGTGACCGACTGCGTGGGCACGCCGGAGGGCACCGACGGCCTGCACATGGTGCAGACGCTCACCCTCGGCGACGGGAAACCGCAGCATCGCGACTGGCATTTGCGCCGCATCGCACCCGGTCAGTTCCGCGCAACCGCGAACGACATGGTGGGCGAGGCGAAAGGCGAGGCGGCAGGCCGCGTGTTCCACTGGCGCTGGACGCTGGCGCTGTCGCCCGGCAACCCGATCAAGAACGTCACCATGGATCAATGGATGTATCTGATGGAAGGCGGGCGGATGATGAACCGCACCACCATCCGCAAGCTGGACGTGATCGTGGCCGAGGTCTCGGAGGAGTTTCAGCCTGTCGAGTGAGTGCTGTCGAAATGGCGTGCTGCGATCCGGTAGAGCACGTGGCGCCGGTAGGGATGGCCTTCTGGCACCATAGGGTGATCAAAATCTCCCGCCGGGTCGCGCGTCATGCCGAGGCGCTCCATAACGGCGAGCGAGGCGCGGTTCTGCTCGACGGCGACCGCCACGACGTGCTCCAGGCCGCAACGGACGAATGCGTCCGCGAGAAGTGCGCGCGCGCCTTCGGTCGCAAGGCCCCTGCCCCAATACCCTGGTGCTAGCCGCCAGCCGATTTCGACTGCGGGGGTGAAATGCGCCTCGTAACGCAGGTGCGCGAGGCCGATCACGCCGGCGAACGCGGCCTCGCCAGGAATTTCGGCTGCAAGGAAGCCGAACCCGTGTTCGGCCAGATGCGCGCGCATGCGGGCAACCATCGCCTCGACCTCGTCGCGCGTCTGGGTCCGCTCGAAGTAGTGCATGACGCGGTGGTCCGCACCCATGGCCGCGAATGGCTCGATATCGGAGTCCTGCCAAGGCCGCAGGAGGAGGCGGTCGGTGCGGAGTACGAAGTCGTTCAGCGCGGCCGCACTCCGAGGATGTGGGCGATGGCGTAGGTCAAATCCGGGCGGTTCAGCGTGTAGAAGTGGAACTCGTCGATGCCGTTGGCTTGCAGGGTGCGGACCTGCTCGGCGGCGAGGAAGGCGGCGACGATGCGCCTGGTATCGGGATCGTCCTCGGTTCCTTCAAACAATTCGGCCATCCAGCCGGGCACCGACGCACCGCAGGCGGCGCTGAATTTCTGCGCCTGGGCGAAGTTGGACACCGGCATGATGCCGGGCACGATCGGCGCGGTGATGCCCGCTGCCAGGCAGCGGTCGAGGAAGCGCAGGAATACGTCGGCATCGAAGAAATACTGCGTAATGGCGCGGGTGGCGCCGGCGTCGAGCTTGCGGCGCAGATTGTCGAGGTCGGATTGCGGGTCCGACGCGGTGGGATGCATTTCGGGGTAGGCAGCCACCGTGATCTCGAAGTCGGCCACACGGCGCAGGCCGGCGACGAGGTCGCACGCATACGCATATCCGCCGGGATGCGCCTTGTAGGGCCCGTCGCCGGGTGCGTCCCCACGCAGCGCCACGATATGGCGGACGCCTTCCGACCAGTAGGTGCGTGCCACGTCGTCCACCGCGCCGCGCTCGGCGCCGACGCAGGTCAGGTGCGCTGCGGGTGTCAAGGTCGTCTCACGCACGATACGGGAAACGGTCGCGTGCGTGCGAGCCTGGGTGGAACCGCCGGCGCCGTAGGTCACGGATACGAAGCGCGGGGCCAGCGGCTCAAGCCGGCGTATGCACGACCACAGCTGGGCTTCAAGCGCCTCGGTGCGCGGCGGGAAGAACTCGAAGCTCAAAGCGGGTGCGGCCTGGCCGACATTGCGCGCAGGCAGCCGGTTGAAGCGCGGCCCGGTGAGCCAGCGTTCCAGGACCGGCTCCTCGTCCGACGCGGCGTGGCTCGAAAGAGTAAGGGGCGGCGAAGTATCCATGGTGCGGTTCATGAGGGTTGTGCGCCATGCGGTGCAAGTGCGACGGCGACAAACCGGTCGCAGCCGTTGCGCACGTGCAACCGTGCTTTGTTCGTCGCGTTGCAGCAACCTGGTGAATTGAGCATAACGGGTTCAGAGGCAGCCAGACCTGTTGTTTTAAGCAATGCTTCCCACCGGCGTCTGCCTGGTGTCAGACATACACTTTTCTTCACCATCCGCTCCACGCCGCCATCAGGTTCGAGGTTGCCAATGCCCACCGCCCCATCGCATCGCATCGCGGCTGCCGTGTCACTCGCCGTCGCAGCAGCAGCCCTTTCGGCCTGTGCCACGCGTCCCCCGGCTAGCGACACGGAAGCGACCGAGGAGTTCAACCAGACCAACGACCCGCTCGAGCCGACCAACCGCTTCTTCTACAAGGTCAACGACAAGCTCGATCGCTACACGCTGAAGCCGGTCGCGCAGGCCTACGTGTATGTCGTGCCCTCCCCGGTGCGGACCGGCGTACACAACGTGCTGGCCAATCTGTCGAGCCCCGTGATTTTCGGCAACGACATCCTGCAGACCAACCCGCGCCGCGCCGGCGACACGTTCATGCGCTTCCTGATCAACTCCACGGCCGGCGGCCTGGGCGTGTTCGACGTGGCGAAAGGGCTCGGTTACCCTGGCCACGACACCGGGTTCAACGTCACGCTGGCGCTGTGGGGGGTCCCGGACGGCCCCTATTTCTATCTCCCTGTGCTCGGCCCAAGCAGTCCACGTGCTGCGGCAGGCTTCGCCGGTGACATCGCGCTCGATCCGTTCACCTATGTGCCGCGCGGCTACGGCCTGCTGACGCTGAACTGGGCGCGTTACGGCCTGGGCGTGATCGACACCCGAGCCTCGTTGCTGACCGACCTCGACAAGGTCACGTCCACAGCACTCGACCCCTATGCCACGATCCGCAGCCTTTACCGGCAGCATACGGCATCCCAGGTCGAGGAGAGCCGGCACGACAAGCCGGCAACCACCCCAGCCTGGGGCGGCCAATAGTTCTTTCCACGGAGCCCGATCGCCTGTCATGCAGCATACTCACCTGACCCGTCGCCCTGCTTCCCTGACCCGGCGCAGCCTGCTCGGCCTGTCCGCGGCAGCGAGCCTTCTGGCTGTCTCCGGCATGGCTCTTTCCGGCTCGAGCAGAGCGTTCGCGGCCTCGAGCGCGTCAGCCGAGGTGAAGACCTTTGCCGACCAGCTGGTCGCCATCGTCAACAGTTCGCAGTCCAACTCGGCGAAGAAGGCCGCCCTGGGTCCGGTGATCGACCGCAACGTGGACGTCAACAAGATCGCGCGCTTCTGCCTCGGCCGCTTCTGGGCAACCGCCACGCCGGCGCAGCAGAGCCAGTATCTGACGATCTTCCACCAGGTGCTGCTGAACAACATCCAGGGCCATCTCGGCGAGTATGCTGGCGTCAGCTACGTGATGAACGGCGAGACCCAGAAGGGCGAGGCCACACTGGTCGGCACTGCGATCACCCGTCCGAACGCGCCGACGGCCAACGTTCAGTGGGTCGTGGACAGCAACAACAAGGTCGTCGACGTGGTCGCCGAGGGCACCAGCCTGCGCCTCACCGAACGGCAGGATTACGCAAGCTATCTCGGCCAGCACAACAACGACATCGCCGCCCTCCTGACCGCCCTCCAACGCAAGCTCGATAGCTAAATGCTATCCACGCTGGCCATCTGACGCCTGTTTCTGCGCTTCCGGTGCTCATGGCCCGAACGGCCGCTGCGCGCCGGTTCTCGAAACAGGCGCCAGCTGACTCAGCGTAGCGCATTTAGGGCCAGGTAAGGGTAGGTGGTTCTACGATCAGGTTGGCGCGGCTTTCGTAGACGAGCATGACGTGGCCATCGCGCAGGAAGGCGTCGCATTCGGTCATGCCGATCGAGCCCAGCACCATGCGGGAACCGAAATTCTCGGCCCGGGCGACGGCGATGATACGGTCGATCCCGGCTGTGTAGTGGGCGAACTGCAAGGCGGCCGACGCGGCCTCGCGTGCCAATCCCCTGCCTCTGGCGTCCGGCCACATGGCGAAGCGCAAAGCGAGACCACGTCCGTCGGGACGTTCGTGAATGCCGGTCATGCCCTGCATTGCGGAACGCTCGCGCACCGCGAACATGCCGGCGCCGTGCTTGCCCCAGAACGCTACGTCATCGGCCAGTTCCAGCGCCACCTGCCAGGGCGAGCGCACGCCGCCGAGCAGTAGGGCCGAGACCATCGGATCGCCCTTGAGCCGGATCAGGTCGGCAAGGTCAGAGCCGCTGACGGGCGCCAACGAGAGGCGCGCCGTCTGCAGCTCGAAGCCGCCGCTCACCTCGGCCGCGGCCCAAGCCGAGCCTGCCGGTCAGCGAGCCAGCGGGCGGTACTTGATGCGGTGCGGCTCGGTGGCGTCGGCGCCGAGACGGCGTCGCTTGTCCTCTTCGTAGGCCTGGAAGTTGCCCTCGAACCACTCGACGTGGCTGTCGCCCTCGAAGGCCAGAATATGCGTCGCCAGGCGGTCGAGGAACCAGCGGTCATGGCTGATGATGACGCAGCAGCCGGCAAACTCCGACAATGCCTCTTCCAGCGCCCGCAGCGTGTCGACGTCGAGGTCGTTGGTCGGCTCGTCGAGCAGGATGACGTTGCTCTCGGCCTTCAGCATCTTGGCCAGATGCACGCGGTTGCGCTCACCGCCCGACAGGATGCCGACGCGCTTCTGCTGGTCGGAGCCCTTGAAGTTGAACGCGGCGACGTAAGCGCGCGACGGCACGGCGCGCTTGCCGATGTAGAGCACGTCGGTTCCGCCGGAGATTTCCTCCCACACCGTCTTGTCGCCATCGAGGCTGTCGCGCGACTGGTCGACATAGCCGAGCTTCACCGTCTCGCCGACCTTGAGCGTGCCGGCATCGGGCGTCTCCTGCCCGGTGATCATGCGGAACAGCGTGGTCTTGCCGGCGCCGTTCGGCCCGATGACGCCGACGATGCCGCCCGGCGGCAGTTTGAAGTTCAGCTCGTCGATGAGCAGCCGGTTACCGTAGGCCTTGCGCAGCTCCTCGGCCGTGATGACGGTCCCACCGAGACGTGGCCCTGGCGGGATGACGATGTCGGCCGTCGTGGTCGCCAGTTCCTGCGACTTGGACTGCATCTCCTCGTATTTCTGGATCCGCGCCTTGCTCTTGGTCTGGCGCGCCTTGGGACTCGACTGGATCCACTCGGCCTCGGCTGCGAGCGAGCGCTGGCGGGCGCTCTCCTCCTTCTCTTCCTGCTGCAGCCGCTTGCGCTTCTGGTCCAGCCACGAGGAGTAGTTGCCCTGGAACGGATAACCGCGGCCGCGCTCGATCTCGAGGATCCAGTTCGTCACGTTGTCCAGGAAGTAGCGGTCGTGGGTGACGACCATGACGGTGCCTTCGTAGTCGCGCAGCGTCTTCTCCAGCCAGGCCACGCTTTCCGCGTCGAGATGGTTGGTCGGCTCGTCGAGCAGCAGCAGGTCGGGCTTCTCGAGCAGCAGGCGGCACAGGGCTACCCGGCGACGCTCGCCGCCGGAAAGCTTGGTCACGTCGCCATCGGGCGGCGGGCAGCGCAGCGCGTCGAGGGCGATCTCGATGCGGCGGTCGAGATCCCAGCCGTCCTCGGCATCGATCTTCTCCTGTAGCGTCGCCTGCTCGGCCAGCAGGTCGTTCATCTCGTCGTCTTCCATGGGAAGCGCGAAACGGTCCGAAATCTCGTTGAAGCGGTTCAGCGCGGCCTTCAGCGGCCCGAAGGCTTCGGCGACGTTCTCGGAGACTGTCTTGGTCGGGTCGAGATACGGCTCCTGCGACAGGTAGCCGACGCGTGCGCCCTCGGCCGCGAACGCCTCGCCGCCGTCGACACGCCGGGTTGCGACGTGTTGTTCGTCGTGGCCGACGGGCTGTCCGCGCTCGGTGTGCAGCGCCACGCGGCCGCGCTGCTCGCGCGCCTCAACCGCGACCCGGCGGTGGCGGCGTGGACGCGCGCCACCCTCAAGCAGGTCTTCGTCGGCACCGCGCCGCTGCCGGGCGACACCGCCGCGCGCTTCGCCCAGGTCTTCGGCGTGCCCTGCCTGGAGA
>CAZZVF010000050.1:0-13005 GCA_964657355.1 uncultured Buchnera sp. | reverse complement strand
GAAGGGTGGAACGAGGTAGTCCAACCGGCCGAACTCTGCGCGGAAGCTGGCCAGTCGCGAGGCTGCGCCGGCGACCGCTTCGCACCGCCCGCCGACCACTGCCGCATCCATTTCGCCCTGTTCCTGGAAGGGAAACGGGATCGGCCGGATGCCTTGTTTGGACAGGGTGTTCAGCGCGAGGTCGGCGGTCGCCGTGCCATCTATGAAGCAGAGGGTTCGGCGATCGAGAGCGGCGACGGAGCCGATACCCGATGCCGGGCGAACGGCAAACACCAGATCGTCGCGAAAAACCACCGGTCCGCTGACTGCGCCCTTTGCCGTTGTGGCTGCCCCCGGTGTGACGCCGATGGCGAGGTCTGTCTGGCCTGCCGCAAGGGCATCCAGCACCTCACCCTCGGAAGCGGACCGCCGTATCGAGACGGCCTTGCTGGCCGTGCCCAGGTGAGCCGCGAGTGCCACGCAGAGTCTCGTTGCGAGAGGCGAGAGGTCCCCATGCACGTCGTCCTTGTTCCAGTCCGCCGGCTCGGAAACCACGCCGCACACCAAGTGTTGGAGCCGCCGGACGCGGGTTAGTGTGTCCGAGGCAAGTCCGGACCGAGCGGGAAGTGCGGCGCAGACCGCCAGCACGGCCCAGGCCCGCGGGCCTCGTCTCGTGAAGAACTGAAAAGGCGGGAACATGCACACGGAAGCCATTGGGTATCAGGCCGACGGGCTCGACATGATCGGGCACCTCGCACTTGCCGGCAAGGCGGCCGAGAAGGCTGAGGGTAGGCGGCCTGGCGTGCTGATCTTTCCGGACGTGCTGGGTGTCAGCGACCACGTGAAGGAGGTTGCAGCCCGGCTCGCCGAGCACGGTTATGTGGCGCTCGCCTGCGATCTGCACGGCGGCGGCCGTGAACTCGGCGGCCTCGACGAAGGCATCGGGATGATCTCGGAAATTCGCGGCAACCCTGCGCGCATTCGCGCCCGGTCCGAGGGGGCGCTCGCCGCATTGGTCGCGCGAACGGATGTCGATCCGGCGAAGATCGCCGCCATCGGCTACTGCTTCGGCGGAACAATGGCGCTCGAACTCGGCCGGGGTGGCGCGGACCTCGCGGCCATCGTCGGCTTCCACAGCGGCCTCGCCACGAAGGCGCCGGCGGATGCGAAGAACATCAAGGCACGCGTGCTCGTCTGCATCGGCGCCGATGACCCCTCGATCAATCAGGAGCAGCGCGCCGCGTTCGAGGCGGAAATGAAGGCCGCAGGCGTGAACTGGCAAATGTCGGTCTATGGCGGCGTGGTGCACAGCTTCACGGTCAAGACCGCGGATGCGCTCGGCAAGCCCGAATTCGCCCGCTACGACGAGCAGGCGGACCACCGTTCATGGCGCGAGATGCTGACCGTGTTCGAAGAAACGCTGGATTGATGCGCCCTTGGTGTTCTAGCTGGGCGGCGCGGTTTCGCAGTCGGAAATGCTCATCGATGCTGAAGCCGCTTCACGCTGATCTTCGTCACTCTCGACACCTGCACGCAGAATACGTCGGCAATCCCGCACAGCACCTGATGGAACGCCGCGATGCAACACCGGCCCATAGGCACGCCCCCGCGAAGCGGTTCACTCAAGAGTAATCCGAAGCGGTGTTTACCCGGGGTTATTCGATCCATACAACCTACTTTTGGTCCACCGCCACGGCAGAAATGCTGTTGTAAGGGCTGCCTTCGGGCGTCAGCGCCTGCGTGCTCCACACCAGATAGACCAGCACGCGTTTCTGCTTGTCCCAGATGCGGGATACGCGAATTTCCTTGAACAGCCAGTTGGCACTTGCGCCGAATACCACCTCGTTGTCGGGCGGCTCGCCCTTCAGCGTGACCGGGCCGGTTGCGCGGCATGCGATGGAAAAGCGGCTCGGATCCGTCGCCAGTCCGACACTGCCTTTGAACCCGCCCGTCTCCGCGCGCGACATGTAGCAGCTGACACCATCGACTTTGGGATCGTCGTAACGGTCGATGACGATGCGGTCGTTGCGCCCGAGCAGGCGGAACGTCGTATCGACATGGTTGATGCGGGTCGGGTCCGGATCCGCCAGCGCAGGCGCGGCGGCCACGACCGCGAGCAGGAGCAGAGCGGCGCTGGCGGCTGAATTGTTCATGAGGGTATCACGCAGCTTTCGTTGAGGTCAGGCGAACTGATGGCGACAACGTGCAAGAGGGAAGCCCGATCAACCAGAGTTCCATGGGGGATGGTCACGATCCGTGCAGCGTTCAGGCTACCCGGATGGATGCGGCTTCCGGCCCCTTTTGGCCTTGCGTGATCTGGATGCTGACACGCTGGCCTTCAGCGAGTTCCACCAGCCCCGCACGGCGCAATGCGGATGCATGGACGAACACGTCCTTGCCGCCATCCTCCGGGGCGATGAAGCCGAAGCCTTTGGAGGTGTTGTACCATTTCACGGTGCCGTGCTGTTCCGGTCCGGACGGTGCTGGGGTGTCAAATCCGCTCCTGGGTGCATTGCTGCCAAAGCTGCCGCCATAACCAGTGCCGTTCCCACCTCCGCCGTTATAGCCGCCACCCGATGCGTAGCCGGCGTTCGGCCTCGGAGAGCGGGAAGGCGCTGCAGTGGCCGTGCTCTCGTCCACGTCCGTCACTTCCGTGACCTGCGGACCTTTCTGGCCCTGGCCGACCCGAACTTTCAGTGTGGCGCCCGGGCTCACCGCCGTGAGGCCGTTGCGTGTGAGCACGCTCGCGTGGAGGAACACGTCGCCGGTTCCCTCCGTCATCTCGACGAAGCCAAAGCCTTTCTCGGCATTGAACCACTTTACCACAGCCGTTCTCTCCGGCCCGTCGGCAGACGGCATCGGAGGCGAAGGTCGCCGGGTGAATGAGGGTATGGGTGGCAGATCGGGCGTGGGTGCGAATTCGTCGAAGCCCTTTTCAGAGCGCCGGCGCCGTTGCCAGTTGTCGGTCTTCGCCATCGGTCCGTCGTCCGCGTTTGCTGGATGCACCAGGCGCGTTGGCCCTTGCGCCAAGTCGACCGGTGCCGAGAGTTGGATCATACACCGCCGCGAAGGCTAGGAAAGCCCCCGTCGGCGCGTTATCGCTTCCCCGTCAATCCTCCCTCGCACCCCAAGTCGAGTACTATTCGACGTGTCAGGATCATCCATGATCGAACGGCGTGACTTTCTGCTCGGCGCTGCCCTGGCGGCCATGCTCCCGTCCTTCCGAGCCGTCGCACAGGCGGGGAAAGCCGCGAGCAAACTCGATGCCGTGTTCGACGGCTTCGTGCAGGAGCGGCTGCGGCGTTCGCCGGAGCTCGCGACAAGTTTGGGGCTCGATCATGGCGCCCTCGCCCCGCTGAAATCGCAGCTGGAGGATGCATCGCTTGCGGCCTTGCAGAAGGACCGCGCGGACAACACGCGCCATATCGCCGAGCTCAACGCGGTGGACCGAAACACGCTCCACGGCATCGACGCCGCCAACTATGACACGGTCATGTTCATCCTGCAGGTGCGGGAGGAAGGCGACCAGCTCTTCGCCTACGGAACTGGCGGCTCGGGCGCACCCTACGTGCTGAGCCAGCTTACCGGCAGCTACCATGAAGTGCCCGATTTTCTAGACACGCAGCACAAGATCGAGGTCGCAGCGGACGCGGATGCCTACCTCTCGCGCATGCAGGCTTTTGTCAGACTCCTGGGCCAGGAACTCGAAGTTCTGAACCATGACGTGGCACTTGGCGTCGTGCCACCCGATTTTGTCATCGACAAGACGCTGGTGCAGATGCGCGCGTTTCTCGACACTTCGGCCGACCAGGCGATCCTTGTCAAATCGCTCGCCCGGCGTTGCGAGGAGAAAAAGATCGCTGGCAATTACCCGACGCGTGCGGCGTCGCTCTATCGCGACGGAATCCTGCCCGCTCTGCAGAAGCAGGCCGACCGGCTGAAAGCGCTGCGCGACAATTCAGTACACGATGCCGGCGTCGAGCGGCTGCCTAAAGGCCTTGATTATTACAGGGTCTCGCTGAAACGCTACACCACAGCCTCCATCGCGCCTGCGGATATTCACAAGACGGGTCTTGATCTCGTGACCAGCCTGTCGGCGCAGATCGACTTGTTGCTCAAGGCGCAGGGCATGGCCGATGGCAGTGTCGGGCAGCGTCTTGCAGCACTGGCTGCGGACCCGAAACACCTCTACGCGAACACCGACGGAGCCAAGGAGACGCTGATTGCCGACCTGAACAAGCGGGTTGCGGCAGTGCAGGCAAAATTGCCGGAATATTTCGGTGCGCTGCCCAAGGCGCATGTCGAGATCAGGCGTGTTCCGAAAGCGATCGAAGCGGGCGCACCCGGCGGCTACTACCAGCCAGGGGCGCTCGACGGCACCCGTCCGGGTGCCTACTACATCAATTTGCGCGACACGGCGGAGTGGCCCCGCTGGGCGTTGCCGACGCTGACGTTTCACGAAAGCATTCCCGGCCACCATCTGCAGATTACGCTGGCCAACGAAACACCGGGCCTTCCGCTCATACGGAAGATGACGTTCTTCTCCGGCTACGGTGAAGGATGGGCGCTGTATGCAGAGCAGCTCGCCGTCGAAATCGGCATGTATGCCGACGATCCCTTCGGGCGTATCGGCCAGCTGCAGGCGGCGATGTTCCGTGCCGTGCGGCTCGTTGTCGACTCAGGCCTGCACTCGCAGAACTGGAGCCGGGAAAAGGCGGTCGACTACTTCGTCGCAGTTCTCGGACATAAGCGCACGGCAGCTGTCACTGAAGTGGAGCGCTACTGCGTATGGCCGGGCCAGGCTTGCAGCTACATGATCGGTAAACTTACTTGGCTGCGACTGCGGGACCGCGCGAAGGCCCGGTTGAGCAACAAATTCGACCTCAAGCGTTTCCACGACGCAGGCCTGCTGTCCGGAGCGCTGCCGCTGGACGTGCTAGACCAGGTGATCGATCAGTATATAACGACCTCGAAATAGTGCTAGAATGCGCTTTGGCGCCTCAACGCTGAGGGAAAATCTACATGTCGATCTCGATCTACGATGCGTCCATCCCGCAGTTCGTGCGCATGCTGCACAACCTTGCTGCCATCCTCCACAAGGGTGAGGCGCATGCATCCGCGGAGGGCGTCGAAGCCAGTTTCCTGATCGAAGGAAGGCTGGCGCCGGACATGTTTCCGCTGGCCCGCCAGGTGCAGATCGCAACGGATGGCGTGAAAGCCTGTGGAGCCCGCCTTGCAGGTGTGGAAACGCCGAGCTACGCGGACACTGAAACCACTTTCCCGGAACTGCAGGAGCGGATCGAGAAAACGGTTCATTTCCTGCAAGGCCTGCCCGCCGCCGCCTTCGAAGGGGGCGAGACCCGCACAATCACATTCAAGCTACGCGGCGAGCAGGCAAGCTTTTCCGGGCGCGACTATCTGTTCGGGTTCGTCATGCCTAATTTTTATTTCCACTTGACGGCGGCATACTCAATACTCCGTCACAATGGCGTCGTGATCGGCAAGCGCGATTTCCTGGGCGCGATCTAAACTTACTGTCTCATAAACAGCTTGTACGAACCGTCGCACTATATATACGAGTGGGAGATACACTAGTGAACGAGGGGTGGCCTCAGGTTCAGTTCGGGCGACATTGAATCGCGGTTCGGGGCGTATGTCGTCAGGACCGGCGTTCGTTTAATCAATACCGGGCTTCTGTTTGCGGCGCGAAGCATGTGCCGCCTGCGTCGCTTTCATTTTGTTGTTCTCTCCGCTCTGAAGTTGCACCCCGTCGCGCCGACTTGCGGACAGCAGACCATAACCTCGCAAAAATATCCGCGTGCATCGGCATACATGCTGAGCGATTTGATCCGGCGTGATCGGCTCAGCCAATCCCAGTGAAGCCTGCAACTGCATGTCACCCATCCACAAACTCATCAGGTCCGATGCTGCTTGCATGGCCTGATCGGGCGGAGGGTTTTCCCAGCCAGCAGCCGACTTCAGATAAGCCGCAAGAAGCGCGTGCGTACGTCCCGGACCGGCATTGTAGAAGCGTTCCGCCAAGGCCCGGTTACGCGACAGCATGTCAGATTGATTGCGCATCGTGCTAATCACCCAAGGGCTGAACACGGCTCCCAGGAAGGCCCGCCCGAATACGGCGAGCTCCTCTTCCACGTTGGTGTCAGAGCCCGGCAGGGCGGGCAAGGCTGCAGACATCAGGTCGGCGGTCGATCCAACGACGGCCTCGAACAAGGTCTCCTTGTCGCGGAAGTGGCCATAGACGGTCATCTTCGCGACCCCCGCGAGGTTCGCCACCTCATCCATCCGAACAGATTCATAGGTGTTGGCGGCGAAAAGCTGCTGCGCCGCATCGATAATCGCCGCTCGCTTCCCTGCGCTCTTCGGGCGGCCCGGAGGCCAGGAAACACTCTTCTGAGCCATTAGGAACACACCTCAAGAAAAAGATACTAGACCCGTCAGCCTAATAAAGCAATATTATACCCGTGGGTATAGAAAGTTAGTGCGCGATGTCGGAGCGGCAAAACTTCCAGCGTCGCGGACAGGGTTCGGTTAACAAACTGTTCCTCTGCCTCGTTGTATCAGGGTGCACGGTGGGACCCGATTATCAGCCTCCGGGGGCGCCCGCGACATCCCGGTTCACCGAACATGCCTTGCCGGCGAACACGGTCGCGGCGGCGACCCTCGGCGGGGCTGCGCAGTCCCTCGTCGGGGGCCGCGACATCCAAGGCGACTGGTGGACACTGTTCCACTCACCGCAGATCACTGTGCTCGTCGCCGGTGCGCTGGCCGCCAACCCGGACCTAGCGGCGGCACAGGCTACCCTGCGCGAGGCGCGGGAGAACACGCGCGCCGAACAGGGAAGCGAGTATCCGCAAGTCAGCTTCAGCACCTCCGCCACGCGCGAGCACAATTCACTGATCAACCCGGAAGGGAGCAGCTACAGCGATCTCACCGGCTCGCTCAGCCTCTCCTACACGTTGGACGTCTTCGGCGGCACCCGCCGTCAGGTCGAGGGGCTTCGGGCGCAGGCCGACTACGAACGGTTCGAGCTAGAGGCGACGCAGCTGACGCTCATCGCCAACGTGGTGGACGCCGCCATCACGGAAGCCTCGCTGCAGGCCCAGATCAACACGACGCACGACATAATCCGCGCTTACACCGATGCGCTGGACCTCACCCGCAGCCGTTTCATCCTGGGTGCCGTCAGCCAGGTGGACGTGCTGCAGCAGCAGGCCTTGGTGGACGCACAGATTGCCACGCTGCCGGGCCTGCGGAAGCAGTTCGAGCAGGAACGCAACCAGCTCGCCATCTATCTCGGCGGAATTCCCAGCCAGTACGCGACGCCCACGCTGGACCTGGCGAGCCTCACCTTGCCGGGCGCCCTGCCGGTGTCGCTGCCTTCTAGGCTGGTTCAACAACGGCCCGACATCCAGGCCTACGCGGCCTTGCTGCATTACGCGACCGCCAATGTCGGCGTCGCCACCGCCAACATGCTCCCGCAGATCTCCCTTTCGGCCACCTATGGGCGCGATGGCAGCGGCCTCTCCAACCTGTTCAGCCCGTCCGGCATCATCTGGACTCTGGTCGGGAGCTTGACCCAGCCGATTTTCGAGGGTGGCACGTTGCGAGCGAAGAAGCGCTCCGCGGAAGCCGCTGTGGATGTGGCTGCGGCAAACTACAGCAGCACCGTCAATACCGCGTTCAAAGGCGTCGCCGATGCTCTGGTCGCGATCCAGCGCGATGCCGAGACCCTGGCCGCCGATCTTGCCGCGGTAAAAACCGCCGCGGCCAGCCTTGCCGTGGCGCGCGGGCAGTATCGTGCCGGCAGCGGCACCTACCTCAACGTGCTGACCGCCGAGCAGGCGGACCAAAGCTCCCGCCTGACCCTCATCAGCGCCCAGGCAGTACGCTTCACCGACACCGTCGCCTTGTTACAGGCGCTGGGCGGCGGCTGGTGGCACCGAACCGACGTCGATCCAAAAGCCGCACAATGCTGTGGAGTTCTCAATCCATGACCAGCGCCAATGACATGACAGTTCGTAACGAAGCCACTTCGCAAAAGCCGCGGCCCTGGCTGCGACTCATGCTGATGCTGCTGGTGGTTGCTTCGCTGGGGGCCGGGTTGATCGGGTACCAGTGGTTCAAGGCCGGAATCCTCAAGCAGGTCACGACTGGCATCGCTCACGCGCAACCGACTGTCGCCACAGCCACCGCGGTCATGCAGCCATGGCAGGCTACGTTGGTCGCGGTGGGGTCGCTGCGCGCTTCAAATGGCGCCGACCTGGCGCTCGAGACTGCCGGGGTCGTTGAGACCATCCAGTTCCAGTCGGGCCGCGATGTGGAGGCCGGGGCGGTTCTGCTGCGCCTGCGCCTGAACGATGACGACGCGAAGCTCCAGCAGATGCAGGCAACGGTCGAGCTGGACGCTATTACCTACAAGCGCGACCTTATGCAGCTGAAGGCCCGGGGCGTCGCGCAATCCACCGTCGACACGGATGCGGGTAGCCTCAAAGTGGCCCGAGCCCAAGTCTTGGCTCAGCAGGCGGTGATCAACGAGAAGACGATGCGAGCGCCGTTTTCCGGACGCCTCGGCGTGCGCCAGATCGACTTGGGCCAATACCTCGCTGCCGGCACGACCATTGTCACGTTGCAGGCGTTGGACCCGATGTTCGTGGATTTTTACCTGCCGCAGCAGGCACTGGCACAGCTCACGGTCGGCAAGACAATCGCGGTCTCGATCGACGCCTACCCCGGCAAGAAGTTTGCCGGGGTCGTGTCCTCTTTAAATTCCAAGGTCGATGCCACGAGCCGGATGCTGCTGGTCCGGGCGACCATTGCCAACGTCGAAAAAATGCTCCTGCCCGGAATGTTCGTTACCGCCACAATTCCGAATGGGCCAGCGCAGTCGTTGGTGACGGTTCCCCAAACTGCAGTTGCGTACAACCCTTATGGCAGCCTGGTCTACGTGGTGCGTGCCGGCACCGACCCGAAGGGACAGCCGCAGAACGTCGTGCAACAGCGGTTCGTGACGACAGGTGCTACGCGCGGAGATCAGGTTAGTATCCTCGCCGGCCTCAAAGCCGGCGACGTTGTCGTCACCGCCGGTCAACTCAAGCTGCACGACAACGCGGCAGTGAAAATCAACAACACTCTGAACGTCACCAACGACGCGGCACCCGTCCCGCTAGATCATTGAAAGGACGAGTCAGATGACATTTACTGACATCTTCATCCGCCGCCCCGTTCTAGCCTGTGTCGTCAGCCTGATGATAGTGGTGGTCGGCTACAAGTCCTTCACCGCACTGCCGATCCTTGAATACCCAAAGACCGACAATGCGGTCGTCACGATCACCACGACCTACTACGGCGCCGACCCGGCGACGATCGCCGGGTTCATTACCACACCGCTCGAGAATGCCATTTCACAGGCCAATGGCATCGACTACATGACCTCAAAAAGCGTCTCGGGCACTAGCACGATCACCGCCAATTTGATCCTGAATTTCGATCCCGACAAGGCAATCACCGAGATAAACGCCAAGATCAATTCGGTGTTGAACCAGCTGCCAAGCGGATACCAGCAGCCGGTCATCTCGGTCGCCATCGGTCAATCTCTCGATGCGATCATCATTGGATTCTCCAGTGACCACATGGCGCCAAACCAGATCACCGACTATCTCGTCCGCAACGTGCAACCGCGGCTCCAATCCGTGCATGGCGTACAGACGGCCGAACTGCTGGGTCCGCAATACTTCGCGCTACGCGCCTGGCTCGACCCGCAGAAGCTCGCTGCCTACGGACTGACGGCGGCCGATGTCACCACAGCACTTGCCGCTAACAGCGTCATTTCCGGCCTGGGCACGACCAAGGGCCAGATGGTCCAGTTCAACCTGTCCGCGTCGACGGACCTGCATTCCGCGCAGCAATACCGCGCCCTGGCGATCAAGGAGGTCAATGGCGGCATCATCCGCCTCAGCGACGTGGCGAACGTCACGCTCGGCTCCGATGACTACGAATCGAGCGTCGCCTACGACGGTAAGAAGGGCGTCTATCTCGGTATCCAGACCGTGCCATCGGCCAGCCTGCTGGCGGTGATCAGTGGTGTGAAGAGGGCGCTGCCGGCGATCCAGCAGGCCCTTCCAACCGGACTAAAAAGCGCGATCGTCTACGACTCCACCGTGTTCGTGAATAGCTCCATCACCGAGGTGGAAACCTCGCTCATCGAGACGATCCTGATCGTTACTCTGGTGGTGTTCGCCTTCCTCGGCTCGCCGCGCTCCGTGCTGATCCCGGTCATCACGATCCCGCTCTCGCTGGTCGGCACCTTCGGCGTGATGCTGGCATTCGGCTTTTCCCTCAATCTGCTGACGTTGCTCGCCCTCGTCCTGGCAATCGGGTTGGTAGTCGACGACGCGATCATCGTCGTCGAAAGCGTCAGCCGACACCTGGAAGAGGGAATGAACCCACGCGACGCGGCCATCGAGGCGGCGCGCCAGCTTGCAAGCCCGATCATTGCCATGACGATCGTCCTGGTCGCCGTCTATATACCGATCGGTTTCGAAGGCGGGCTGACCGGTGCGCTGTTCAGCGAGTTCGCTTTCACCCTGGTCGGTGCGGTGACAGTGTCGGCGATCGTGTCGCTGACCCTGTCGCCAATGATGTGCAGCGCCTTCCTCAAGGCGCCCGGGCAGGGAGCGCGCTGGGTAACGCGTTTGGTCGGCTTCGTCGATCGCACGTTCGGCGCGCTGCGGCGCGGCTACGAAGGGCTGCTGCGTGGCAGTCTGCGCACACTGCCCGTCACGTTGATCTTCACCGGCCTGGTCATCGGCAGCATCTACTTCCTTTATAGCAGCGCAGACAGCGAACTGGCGCCGACAGAGGACCAGGGCGTCGTCATCCTGCAGCCGACATCAGCGCCAAATGCGACGCTGCAGCAAAAGGTGCTGTTCGGTGATCAGGTGGGTCGTATCATGCGCGACCTGCCGGAAGCGGCACAGACCTTCCAGATCGACAGCCCATCGCAGTCAATCGCCGGCGTCGCGTTGAAGCCGTGGGACAAGCGTCATCGCAACGCGACAACGATCCAGCGCGATCTGCAGGCGAAGGTCGCAGTGGTCGCCGGGCAGCACATCGTGGCGTTCCAACTGCCAGCGCTGCCGGGCGCACAAGGCTTGCCTATTCAATTCGTGCTGAAATCGACTCAGCCGATGGCGACCCTATATCCCGAGGCGCAGAAGTTCCTGTCAGATGCCGTAGCGACGGGTATGTTCCTGTTCGCTGACAGCGACCTCAAGATCGACGAGCCGCAAAGCGTGATCGAGATCGACCGCGACAAGGCGACCCTCCTAGGACTGACGATGAGCCAGGTCAGTACAGCGCTGGGTGGCCTCCTGGGGGGCAGCTACACCAACTACTTCAGCCTGGATGCGCGGTCCTACAAGGTAACCGCCCAGGTGCAGCAGCGATCCCGGCTAACGGTGGATCAAGTAATGAACTTCCAGATCGCGACCGTGAATAGCATTCCCGTCCCGGTCTCGGCCATCGGGCATGCGCGAACCGAAACGGTGCCGGAAACGGTCACGCATTTCCAACAGGTCAACTCGGCAACCATCTCCGCCGTACCCGCGGCAGGTGTGTCCCAGGCAGCGGCGCTGGCGGCGCTGCAGGATCTCGCCAAGCGGACCCTGCCGAGCGAGGTGACCGTCGATTATGCCGGACCCTTGCGCCAACTCGTGCAGGAATCCAGCGGCTTCATTGCCACCTTCGCGCTGGCGCTGGTCATTATCTATCTCTGCCTGGCTGCCTTGTTCGAGAGCTTCCTGGACCCGATCGTCATATTGGTATCGATCCCGATGTCGGTGGCGGGCGCTCTGGTGTTCATCAGCCTGGGTCTGGGTGGAGCCACGCTCAACATCTATACCGAGGTCGGGCTGGTGACCCTGATGGGCCTGATCAGCAAGCACGGCATCCTGATCGTAGAGGTCGCGAACGCGGCGCAACAGGACGGCAAATCGAAGCTCGAAGCAATCATCTACGCCGCCGGGTTGCGGTTGCGCCCGATCCTCATGACCACGGCGGCGATGGTAATGGGCGTTGTGCCGCTGATCACCGCGGCAGGCGCCGGCGCGGCGTCCCGCTTTAACATGGGGCTGGTCATCGCAAGCGGCCTGTCGATTGGTACCTTGTTCACCCTGTTCGTGCTCCCGGCCGTCTATCTCGCCATCGCCGCGCACCATGCGGTGTCCGACAAAGCAGCCCAGCCTGCCGTTCAACATCCGGTCTGACGGGCGGTGCCGCATGAATACCAAAGGAGCTTAACAGGACCAAGGCTTCCGGCATCGATGTCCATTTTTCGCATTCATCCCCCAACGCTGTCCCTTCTCGCAAGCCATATCCCTCTGACGTTAGCGACGACGAGTGGTCGCTTGTGGCTCCCTACCTGACGCTGATGACCGAGGCGGCACCGCAGCGGGATTATCCGATGCGGGAGTTGTTCAATGCTCTGCGTTACGTCATCCGGTATGGTATCGCCTGGCGCGCCATGCCGAATGACTTTCCGCCTTGGGCTGCGGTGTATCAGCAGGCGCAGCGCTGGCTGGCGGCCGGATGTTTCCAGACGTTGGCTCAAGACTTGCGGGCGCTGCTACGTGTAGCCACGGGCCGAAAGGCAGAGCCCACGACCGCGATTATTGACAGCCGCACGCTGCGCTCGACGCCAGAAAGCGGCACGCGCGCCGGCTACGACGGTGCCAAGCGCAAGCGCGGTTCGAAGGTGCATCTGGCGGTCGATGCGTTGGAGCACCTGCTCGCATTGCACGTGACGCCTGCCGATGTCGGCGACCGCGCCGCCGTTGCCCGCCTTGCCGCGGATGTTCGGGAAGCGGCCGGCGACAATGTCACACTGGCCTACGTCGATCAGGGCTACACCGGCGAGGCCGCGAGTGAATCCGCAAAAGCCGAAGGAATAGCGTTGCACGTCGTCAAGCTGCCGGAAGCCAAACGAGGCTTTGTCCTGCTGCCGAGACG
>CAZZVF010000049.1:0-13101 GCA_964657355.1 uncultured Buchnera sp. | reverse complement strand
GTATTCGGCGAGCACGAAGGTGCGGTGCACCGAGGCCTCGGCACCGAGGGTGGACAGATACGGCAGCAGCGACGGGGTGTGCTGCAGCAGGTCGTGATCGTCCGGGGTACCCGGATCGACCGGCGTGCCGGCGGCGGTGATGCGCAGCAGCCGGCGCGCGGGGTAGGCGTTGCCGCCGCAGCCGGGTGCCACCTGGTCGCTCTGCAAATACAGCGTGGCGCCCGCCGGCGGCGCGTGCACGACGAACTCGACGCGCGAGGCGGGCGGCACGATGAACTGCGTGTTGGCAACATCGAACATGCCGAAATGACGGCGGCCGTCGGCGTTCGCGAGGCCGACGCCGTCGCGGGCGAACACCTCGAGCGGGAGGACCGTCTCGGTGCCGTTCTGCGAGAGCACGAGCTTGGGCGAGATGAACGAGTTGGCCGACGCGTTCACCAGCCGGAATATCTGGCGCTGCCCAGGCTGCATGGTCTTGCTGAGCAACTCGGGATCCGGCGGGAAGCCGCTCTGGCCTTCCGGCACCGGCGCACCATTCAGCAGCAGGGTCCAGAGCTCGACGCCGCCATTGCCGTTCGAGGCGCCATAGGCACATTCGCCGGCCTGGTCGACCTGGTCGATGCGCGGATCGAGCTTTTTCGCGTCCGGAGCGGGTCGCTGCGCTGCCGCGGGATCGGTTTGCAACAGGCGGCCGGCGGCCCCCTGCCTGGCCGCCTGGGCATTCGGCTGCCGTCGCGTGTACGCGCCGCGCACATCGCAGGACGGTCCTGCCAGGCACGCGACATTCGGCGTGTCGGTCACCAGCAGCACTTCGTCGCTGACTCCGATCAGCCCGGCCTGCGCGCCGGTGGGCAGTTCGGCGACGATGGCGCCGACCAGCCCCATCTGGCTCTGGTGTTCGGCCTGGCCGTGACGGTGCGTGTGATACCAGTAGACGCCGGCCGGGTGGTCCGCCGGAAGCTGATAGGTGTAGGCCAGGGTATTCGGCGCCGTCTGGCACGGCGGCAGCGGTGCGATGGCCCCGTGCCAGTTCGCCGGATAGATGGTGCTGTCGAGAACTTCGTCGCTGCAGGTCGTGGGCGATACGAACAGGCCGTGCACGTGCAGGTTGGACGTTCCGTCTGCGGAATGCGCCTCGTTGGCCATCAGCGGATAGAACGGCCCGTCGGCGCCCGGCGCTTCGGGGAAGATGTGTTTCGGCAGGCACAACCCCTCGCCGCCGAAATCGTCGATCGGGCAGTTGACGTTGCGATTGCCGGCTTGCCTTGTGTCCTGCAGCGTGTTGGCGATCTGCACCGACAAAGTGTGGCCCACGCCGACCCGCAGCACCGGCGCCTCCGGCAGGCCGGTCGCGACGAAACAGAGGCGTTGCGTATCGGGATCGTAGCCGATGGCTAAATTCACGCTGGTGTCGCCGCCGCCGCCCACGGAACTGATTGTGTGATAGCCCGTCGGCACCGGTCCGCATTGCGCGACCGGGAGCTGTTTAGCCAGCCAGGAGACGGGCAGGACGGCGCTCTCGCCGGCGACGGAGCAGATGTGCGCCCAGATGCTGGCCTGTGCAGGGTCTGTCGACGATTGCGTAGCGGGACCGGCCGCGAACAACGACGCGATGGCGGCAGCAGCAGCGCGGAACGACATGGCGGGTAGTCCTTGCTGTAAAGTGTCGATGGGCGAGGACGACTTACGAAACGAGTTGGGGCGGTGCATCGCCGCACCGCCCCCTTTAGTCACCCAGGCGTGGTTAGTTAACGTTCTGGCTGAAGTTGAAGTAGCTCATCAGGTCGTCGATGGCCGGCATGTTGGTGGGCACATACGGGTTCGAGTTGTTCACCGTCGGATTCGGCAGGTTGTCGCGTGTGAAACCGGTGACCGGCTTCACGGCCCAGTTCTTTTCGACGAACTTCAGGAACGAGGCGTGGTCGCCGTAGCTGTGCACGACGCCGACGCCCTTGGAGTAGGGCGACACGACGATCATCGGAATGCGCGTGCCGTCGCCGAAGTAGTCGAGCGTCTGTTCGAAGCCCGAATCGTAGTAGCCGCCGCCTTCATCGTTGGTGATGAACACCGCGGTGTCCTTGGCAAGCTTCGGATTGGCCTGCAGCAGGTCGATGACCTTCCTCACGTAGGCTTCGAAGATATCGTATTTCGACGACGACGGATGGCCGTCGTTGAAGCCGCCCGGCTTCACGTAGGAGACCGCCGGAAGCACACCCTTCTGCAGGTCGCTGTAAAGATCCTGAGTATCCTTCATATTCGTGGTGCGGCGCTTGGCGTTCGTCATCACGTAGGACTGGTACAGGAACGGATTGCAGATGGTGCAATACAGCGCGCCGAGCGGCTGGTGCTGCACCGCTGCATTCCAGTCTTCACCGTAATACGTCCAGCTCACGCCGGCTTCGTCGAGGCGGTTGGCGATGGACGGCTGGTGCTGCGGCGGGATGGTGAAGGTGTTCGGGCCAAGCGCCGCCGCCGTGCCATCCGGATTGTAGCCGGGGTTGTAGTTGTTCAGCAGATAGAAGCGGTCCTTCTGGCAATTTGGCTTCGGCGCATAGGACAGCTTGTTCAGGTAGCCGTAGATGCCGGCCACGCCCGGCTGCGTGCGGTCCGAACAATTGGTGTAGGTGCCGCCGGAATAGCCGTCCTGCGCATACCAGTTGTTGGTGCCGGCGACCGGATTGGGATTTTCGATCTGGTTGCTGGGCGGAACGGCGGCTTTGCCGTCTGCGTCCTGATAATACACCATGCTGCCGAAGCCGAGCACGACGCTGTCCGCACCGGTGCCGCCCTTGACCGGCTGGTGATAGTTGTCGCCCAGCGCGTAGGTGTCGGCGAGCTGCTTGAAGTAGGGCATGTCACCCTGCTGCACGTTGTAGAAGCCCATCGACGTGGAGCCTTCGCCCGTCGACTGGTTATTGAAGCCGCTGTGCTGGACCGCTCCGTTGGAGCCGGCACCGATGGTGACTTCAACCCAGGGGAACAGGTCGTTCAAGCAGCCGGACGGGTTTGCCGCAGTCGCGTTCTTCGCCGAGCAGTCCATCTGCTGGAACATCTGGTAGAAGCGATGCACCGGGCTCGCTGCGTAGTCGTCGTAGCCGATGCTCGGTGTCAGCTGAAACGGTGCGTTCGCGGGAGTGGCCGCGTTCGCAAAGCGCGTGTCGATGGTGTATTTCGCGAGGCCCGTCGCACCCGTCGTGAGCAGCGGGATGTCGGCGTCTTCCAGTCCGTAATCGGCAGCCTTGGCGGCGGCCACGGTCGCGAACGGAGGCGGGTTGGTGTCGCTCGCGGCCTGCGGTGCGCCGCCCGTCATGACCGGGGGGAACGCATTCGCGCCGCCGCTGGTGTACGGCTTCTTGCCGCCCGGAGCGATGTTGTATTTCGCGGCGTCGACGGCGGAATACTGTGTCGCGAGCGAGGCATTCGGGCCCGGCGTTCCGTCGGCGTTGACGATGCCTTCGCTCAGCAGGTTCTGCACCGAGCCTTTGGGCGGCACGTAGGTTGCGAACAGGTGGTCGAACGTGCGGTTCTCGCCGACGATGACGATCACGTGCTTGATCGGCGTGGTGGTGGTGCCGTCATTCGGGCCGGTGGTAGCCGCGAGAACCGGCGTTACCGTGTTAGAGATAAGTGCCGCGACCGACACGTAGGTCATCAGGCGCTTGCGTTTCGAGTATGAGAACAAGGTCCCCTCCATGGCTCACGATGAGCAGGCGCCTTGTAGTCGTGCAGGGCGTTGTGTCGCGTGACAGTTTGGAGTGAGATTTGTGATGGTCGTGTTGAACTCGTCAGGCGCCGGTAAAAATAACACGGCCCGGCATTAATTACCTTCAAGGGGCTTCGATACGACGCCATGTTCGTTCGTATTTGCTGCAACGACAGGCTTTTCGAACCTGGCGGGTTCGGTGGCGTTCGGTCACGCACTCAGCCTTACAATCCCGCCGAATTATCTGCGGATGACTCCCTGCAATCCACACAATTCTCCGCCGGTGGCGCAAGCGTCGACTGGGAAGTGGGATAACGTGATCGGCGGAACAGCCGCCTCCGGCACCATTACGCGGCAAGGCGTCTACACGGCGTCCTGAAGGATCGATATCCAATCGATAAAAAGTCTTTTTGCTTCCTTTTCTTCAGAAAAAGAAGCGTCTTGCCTCACTCAATTCGGCAACACAGGCCCCTTCACCACCTCTGCCAGATCACCCGGACGCAACCACTTCTTGAACGCGCCCTGCACGTCCGTGGGCGTCGCATCGAAATAGCGCTGCGCGGCAGTGACTTCGGTGTCGAGCGGCAGGCCGAGCTCGACCAGACGCAGATACAAGGCGGCGGTTGCATCGACGCTGGCCCGCTGCATCGGCAGGCGGCGCAGCATCTGTGCCTTGGCGCGGGCGAGTTCCGCGTCGCTCACCACGTGGTCCTGCATGTCCTTGATGTCGCGCACGACGAGGGATTTCGCAGGGCCGACATTCTTCGCGTCGGAACCGAACGAGACGGTGTAGTCGCAGCGCGTGCGTGACCAGTCGAGCTCGCTATCGACCGAATAGACGTAGCCCGTCTTGATGCGCAGGTCGCGGAACAGGCGCGACGAGAAGCCGCCGCCGAGGATCGTGTTGCCGAGCATGAGCGTGAAGCGCGTCGGATCCGTCACCGGCAGCTGCACGGTCTGTGCGAGGGCCACCGTGTCCTGCACATCCGTCGGATCGGCCACATGGGCCTGCGACGCTATATTCGCGGGAATTCGCGGCATGTCGATGGACGGTGTCGGCGTTGCCGCCTTCCACGCGCCGAAATTGGCTTCCACGACGCGGCGCGCCTCTTCCGGCGTGATGTCGCCGGCGACGACGATGGTGGTGAGATCCGGGCGGTAGGCGGCGTTGTAGAAGGCGCGCAGATCCTCCGGTCTCAGCGCCATCACCGTGTCGGGCGTCGCCTCGCGCAGCGACGGGTCGTCCTTTGGCACGACGGCCGCAAGGATGGCGCGCTTGAACAGGTAATCGGGCGATTGCAGCAGGCCGGCAAGGCTTTGCGCGGCCTGCCTGCGCACGACGGCAAATCCTTCGGGCGGGAAGGCGGGACGCAGTTCGTTGTCGGCGAGCAGTTTCATGCCGGCGTCGAAATGCGCTGTCTGCACCTTGAGTTCGAAGCTCGTGCCGGCATCCTCGGTTGCCGCGATGTCGTCCAGCGCTTTCTGAAAGGCGAGGCGGTCCAGGCTCTCCGATCCGTAGCTGAACAATTTGCTGGCAATGGAGGCGACGCCCTCATGGCCGGGCGCCTCCTGCATTTCGGTGACCTGGCGCACCTGGCCGTAAACAGAGATCGTGTGTCCCACGTGCAGAGGTTGCACGATGAGGCGCAGGCCGTTGTCGAGCACGCTTGCGACCGGCGGCGTTCCGGGGTCGGGCAGATGCAGTTCGGCAAGCGCCTTCTGCGCCCAGCCGGGCAGCACGACGGGCTTGTCGGGTGCGCCGCCGAAGCTCTCGGCGCCGCCGAAGCCTTTGCTGGCAACAGGCTTTTTCGCATCCTGCGGGGTGAGAATGGCGGTGACGGAGTGGTTCGGATCGAGCAGCTTGCGGGCGAGGCGGTTCACGTCGGCGAGGGTGACGGCCTTGTAGGCCTTCGCCGCGTCGTCCGGCGACGCGAGGTTCTGAAAGGTCAGCGCCTTGGACCAGCTTTCGGCAAGTCCGCTGATGCTGTCGTTCATGAAGTCGAGCTGGGCGAGTTCCTGCCGGCGCGCTGCCTCGACGAGATCGGGCTGCACCCCGTTCTGCGCAATGGTGGCGAGCACCTGGCGGATTTCGGCAAGCAGCGGCTGCGCATCGCCGCCTTTCGGGAACGCCGCGGCAGCTAATGCGTAGCCGACATCGGGCTTCGGGCGGTTGACGAACTCGGACAGCAGCGCGTGGCCGGCGGGAACCAGGCCGTAAAGCGCGCCGCGCTGGCTGCCGAGCACGTCCGCGAGAATGTCGGCGGCGTAGAAATCGGGGTCCTTCAGTCCGGGCCAGCGATAGGCGAGGGTGACCAGGCCAACCGGGAAGTCCGTCGGCAGGGTCAGCGTCTTGGGCTGGATCGGGTTGGCGGCCGCGGATTTGTGCGCAGGAATGTCGCGGCGCGGGATAGTACCGAATGCGTCCTCGACCAGCTGCATGGCGGCGTGCGGCTCGACGTCGCCTGCAACCACCAGAACCGCGTTGTTCGGCGCATACCACTGATCGTAGAAACTATGCAGGAGATTGGCGTCGGTCTTGTCGAACGAGGGACGCGTACCGAGCGCATCGTTCTCGTACGGCGTGCCGGCGAACAGGATGCCCTGCAGCTGCGACAGATAGGTGTAGATCGGGCTGGAGAAGTCGCGCGACACTTCCTGCTCGATGGCGCCGCGTTCCTGGTCCCAGTCGGACTGGTTGAGGTTCAGCCCGCGCATGCGCCCCGCCTCGATGCGCAGTGCCACGGCGAGGTCGTCGGCGGGGGCGGTGTAGAAATACTGGGTAACGGTCTCGGTGGTGTCGGCGTTGTACGAGCCGCCGAGGAGTGCTCCGAGTTCTGAGAGTTGGTCGCGGTCGAGGCTTTTCGCGCCACGGAACATCATGTGCTCGAGGGCATGGGCGGTGCCGGGGAAACCGGCGGGCGCGTCGTTCGAGCCGACCAGGTAGTTGATTTCCGTGGTGACCACGGGGGCGAGGCGGTTCGGCACGATCACCACCTGCAGGCCGTTCGCGAGCGTCTTGCGCAGCACGTCCTGGTTCGAGCTGCCGGGCGGCGCCTTGGGGATTGCGGGAGCCGCTACCGATGGCTTGTCCTGCTTCACCGCGTCCGGTTGCTGTGCGCTGGCGGGTGGGGCTGCCCAGGCGACGGCGAGGGCGGCGAGCGCCACGGTGGTCAGGCACGCAATGCGGCGCGTCGGTGTCATGCAGTCGCTCCTCGGAGTGTGTCGGCTGGAATAGGGTCTGTTCGGCCTGATGCCCAGTGTGGCGGGCGTTAAGGCGCCGTTATGTTGCGGTATGTCATAGTGCACCCGGATCATAGCGACTGGGCGAACGCGTGGATGGCGATGCCGGCCAGGGCGCAGCCGAGCAAGGTGGGGATCATGCCGGCGCGCATGCGGAAGATGGCAACCATGGCGGCGAGCGACAGCAGCACGGCCCAGGGGTCGATGCTGGCGAGCAGCGGTGCGTCGAACGAGAGGCCAGCGTCGTGGATGCGGATGGAAGACGCGAACCAGGTATGGAGGGCGAACCAGGTGGCGAGGTTGAGCATGACGCCGACCACGGCGGCGGTGATGCCGGCGAGTGCCCCGCTAAGCGCCTGGTTGCCGCGCAGGCTCTCCACGAACGGCGCGCCGAGGAACACCCAAAGGAAGCAGGGCGTGAAGGTGACCCAGGTGGTGAGCAGGCCGCCGAGCGCGCCCGCGAGCATCGGGGCGAGGCTGCCGGGATTGCGGTAGGCGGCCATGAAGCCGACGAATTGGGTGACGATGACGAGCGGGCCGGGCGTGGTTTCCGCCATGCCGAGCCCGTCCAGCATCTCGCCGGGGCGGAGCCAGTGGTAATGCTCGACGGCCTGTTGCGCTACGTAGGCCAGCACGGCGTAGGCGCCGCCGAAGGTGACCACGGCCATCTTGCTGAAGAAGACGGCGACTTCGCTGAAGGTGGAGTGCACGCCGGTCAGCAGCAGCAGCGCCAGCACCGGCGCCAGCCACAGGACGAGCCAGATCGCAGCGGCTTGGCGGGCGGTGGCGATGGTGGTGCGGGCGTGGGCGGGGAGCTCTTCGCCGAGCAGGCTGTCCGCCTCGGCGAGGCCGCCTCCCGCCGTGGCGCCATGGCCTGAGCGAGCCTGGAACAATGCGGAGCCGGAGCGTGCGCCGAGCCAGCCGGTGACGCCGGCGGCGAGCACGATGGCCGGGAAGGGCACGGCGAAGAAGAAGATGCCGGCGAAGGAGAGTGAAGCGATCCCGATTGAAGCCCGGTTCGTCAGCGCGCGGGCGCCGACACGCAGCACGGCCTGCAGCACGACCGCCAGCACGGCCGATTTAAGCCCGAAGAAGAGCGCGGCGACGGCACCGACATGGCCCCAACCGGCATAGACGATGCTGAGCGCCATGATGCTGAGCAGACCGGGCAGCACGAACAGCGTGCCGGCCGCGATGCCGCCGCGCGTGCGGTGCATCAGCCAGCCGATATAGATGGCAAGCTGCTGCGCCTCGGGGCCGGGCAGGAGGGTGCAGTAGGACAAGGCGTGCAGGAAGCGCGCCTCGCCGAGCCAGCGCTTTTCCTCGACCACGATGCGGTGCATGACGGCGATCTGCCCGGCCGGTCCGCCGAACGAGAGTGCGGCCACGCGCAGCCACACGCAAATCGCATCGGAGAAGGGGACGGTCCGGGGCGGTGGGACGTTTGCGGGAATGGGGCGCTACTTCTTTTGGCGGTTGCAGACGACCGCGAACGCTGGACGGCTTTGCCCTCACTTGCCCTTGATGAGCGCGGAAGGCCAGCCGATGCGGACCAGCAGGTTGTCCGGGCCGCCCACTCCGACCTCGTAGAAACCCCATTCACGGTGCCGCAGCACGCCGCCGGGGCGGATGATCAGGTCCTCGACCCGTGCGGCAATGGCGTCGACGTCAGGCGTGCGGATGAAGATGCCGAACGGGTTCTCCTCCGGGACCCGCCAGAGGCCGCTTCCCGCCTGGCTCAGGTGCACCTCGCAACCCCATCCACGCATGATGACGTAAGTGTCTTCACCGCCGGTGCGCGCGAAGCCGAGGCGCTCCCAGAACGGGATCGCGGCGGGCAGGTCGTTGCTCGGCACGATGGCGAAAGCGCCGACGCTCGGGGGTACTGTCATCCGTTGAGTGCACTCATCGTCCCATAATACCCATCCGCGTCGCGCAATGAAAACGCCATGGTTCCGGTGCTGGCATCCAGATGCGGCTCCTCGTCAAGCTCGACGTCGAGCGGGCGCGCCTTGGACAAGGACATTTCGAACGCGTCGACGCGCAAGAGCGGCGGCCATCTCAACGGCGAGACGGCTTCGATAAATTTCCCGAAATGCGCTACGCAATTCTGGCTGCGTTGTTGCGGGGTTGCATGTCGGGCTTGGGCGCTGTTGCGCGGTTTTTTGGAGTGCTGACCATCTGGACCTGCGCGTCCTGTGCTGCGGCGCCCCCGATCGCCTCTCGGCAGGTGCTTGTCGTCACCGCGACCGATAGCGGGATGCAGCCTGCGGTCCGCCACGGCGTGGCGGTATTCCCGGCCGGCGCGAAGATCAAGCTGGTGGCGCAGCTTAGGCTCGATGCGGGCCAGGAAAACGGCGACGCGCACCACGCGGTGTGGCGCCTGATGCAGAACGGCAGGATCCTGCATGCCGAGACGGCGAGGCCGGTGCTGCGAAGCGGGCGCACCGAAATCACCTCCCACATTAGTGCCGGATCGTTCCCGCCCGGCGACTACGACGCGCAGTTCGAACTCGATGGCACTTTGCTCGGCTCGACGGCATTCGAAATCATGGCAAGTCAGGAGCCGGCCGTTCTGGCAAGGCAAGACGCACGGCCCGGTTGCGGCGGTTTCGCCAAGTCGGCGTTGGTTCCTTCTTATGTGGGCAGACCTCTTTTTCCCGAACGCGCGATGGATCACGCGCGGACGGGATGCGCCGTCGTTGCAATCCGGCTTGGGGATGGCGGCGCTCCCGTGGGCGTCCGTCTCCAGTTGGAGGACCCGGCGGGATGGGGTTTTGGGCAATCTGCCTATGATGCCGCATGGAACAGCGTGTATCCCTCCGGACATGGCGGCGAGACCGTTCCATGGGTCGTAAATTTTCGCCTGGGGCGGATGTGAGAGCAGGGTCGCGCGAGCCAGGGCGCTCGCCTCGGCGCAAGGATTGGAGCTTCCGGCATGGCGTCGCAACAGAATACCGTGGATTTCATCGTCGAGCAGATCGGCAAGGCGGGCAGGGTGGCCGCCCGGAAGATGTTCGGCGAATACGGCATCTATTGCGACGAAAAGATGATCGGGCTGGTGGCCGACGATCTACTCTTCATCAAGCCGACCGCTGCCGGTCGCGCCTACATCGGCGAGGTCAACGAGCAGCCACCTTATCCAGGAGCCAAGCCGTGCTTTCTGATATCGGGCGAGAAGTGGGAAGACGGCGACTGGCTAACGGAGCTCGTCCGGCTCTCGGCGGCGGCGCTGCCTGTGGCGGTCAAGAAACGAAAATCGAAATAGGGACTTTGTCCAGTGATGATAAGAGGCTTTCCCGGCGCCATTCCAGCTGCTGATGGATTGAGCCAACATTGCGGGCTCATCGAAAACTTTAAGCTGGCAGGTTCCACCGGCACCGCGCTCTGTGCCGAGGAGGAAGGCATGTGTTCCGGTTTTAGATGATGGCAGTGGGTTATTGCGATGGATAACCCTCGCCCACGGGTCGCAGAAGGAATATTATGCCAACTTGGGTGCCGACGGGATTGTCGGCTGTCAGAAATCGAGCCGCATGCCGTCGAAGGCCGGCTCTACGCCTTCCGGTAGGTTCTGCTGCATCCAGGACCAGTCGAGGTCGGAGCCCATGTGCGTGAGGATGGTGCGGGGGTTGCCGAGGCGTTGGCGCCATTCGAGTACGAGATCGACATGGGCGTGGGTCAGATGCGGCAGGCGCTGGAAGCAGCCGACCAGCCAGGTGTCGATGCCGGCCAGGGCTTTGAAGGCGCGGTCGTCGAGGCGGACGACGTCCGTGGAGTAGCCGAAGCCTCCGATGCGCAGGCCTAGGGTGCGCATGACGTGGTGGTCCTGGTCGAAGGTCCGGATGTCGAGGCCGGCGGCGTGGATCGTATCGCCGGGCTCGATCGGGTTGAGGTCGAGCACCGGGCGGTAGAACAGCGGCGGCGTCCAGGGTTTGAACGCATAGTCGAACCGGCGCTGCAGCTCGGCGAGTGTCACCGGTGTGGCATAAGCCGGCAATGGCGTTCCGGCGACGCGGTTCAGCAGGCGCACGTCGTCGAGCCCGGTGACGTGGTCGGCGTGGGCGTGGGTGAAGATGAACGCGTCTATGGACGGGATCGCCTGGGCGAGGAGCTGGGCGCGCATGTCCGGGCCGGTGTCGACCAGAACGCGGCCGCCTTCACTTTCCAGCACGATGCTGGAGCGTGTACGGAGATTGCGCGGCTCGAATGGATCGCAGACGCCCCAGTCGCCGCGTCCATCCGCGCCACCCAGGCTCGGCACGCCGGGCGAGCCGCCGCAACCCAAGACGATGACACGCAAGGGCTTAGGCCGCTTTCCGGAACAGGCGCCTGAAGTTGCTGGTGGTGAGTTCGGCGGTCGCTTCCGGCGTCAGGCCGCGCAATTCCGCCAGCACCCGAGCGGTATGGGCGACGTGCGCCGGTTCGTTGCGTTTGCCGCGAAAAGGCACGGGGGCGAGATACGGCGCGTCGGTCTCCACAAGCAGACGATCGGCTGGAAGATCGGCGGCGATCGCCCTGAGTTCCTGGGATTTCGGGAAGGTCAGGATGCCCGAGAAGCTGACATGGCCGCCGATGGCGACGGCCTCCTCGGCGAGGCGGCGGCCGGAGCTGAAGCAATGCAGCAGGAAGTCGAAATCGCCACCCCTCGCCCGCTCCTCCTGCAGGATGGCGAGCGTGTCGTCGTCGGCGTCGCGGGTGTGGATGCAGACCGGCACGCCGGCGCGGCGGGCGGCGCGGATCTGGATGCGGAATGCCTCGGCCTGGATGTCGCGCGGCGCGCGGTCGTAGAAATAGTCCAGCCCGGCCTCGCCGATGCCGACGACGGAAGGATGCGCCGCCATGTCGGCCAGTGCCTGTTCGTCAGGGAGCGCTTCCTCGGCCACATGATGCGGATGGGTGCCGATGGTGCACCAGATGCCGGCTTCAGGGTCGGCCAAAGCCAGCTGTTCGGCGGCCCGCGAGACACGCGTGCCGATCGTCACCATGCCCCCTACCCCGGCCGCTTTCGCACGGTCGAGCACGTCCGGCAGCTCGTTGGCGAAGTAGTCGAGATGGCAGTGCGAATCGATCAGCATCAACTGGTTCTCACGGGGTCTTCAACCAACCTCTGGGGTGTGGCGGGGGAATATGCCCTGCGGCGCCGGCAACGTGGTGCCGCCTGGAACCTGAACGCTCAAGCCGGCAAAGCTGCGCGCGGTTGCCGGCACGCCGAGCTGGTCGAGCATGCGGGCCATGCTGGTCGGCATCACCGGTTGCAGCAGCGTCGCGGCGATTCGGATGGTGTCGGCCAGCACGCGCAGCACCGCTTCCATGCGCGGCAAATCGGTCTTCTTCAGCGCCCAGGGCGCCTGCCGGTCGATGTATGAGTTGGCGGCTCGGATCACCTTCCAAACATCCTCGATGGCCTCGTTCAAAGCCTGGCGGTCCATGTGGGCGCGCATGCTGGGTAGCAGGGCTTCGGCGGCGTCGAGCAGCGAGCGGTCGTCCTCGGTGTGCGTCGCAGCTTCGGGCAGCAAGCCGTTGCAGTTGCGGGCGATGAGTGACAGCGTGCGCTGTGCCAAATTGCCGAAATCGTTGGCGAGTTCGACGTTCATGCGGTTGATCAGAGCGCGTTTGGAGAAGTCGCCGTCATTGCCGAACGGCACCTCGCGCAGCAGGAAGAAGCGTACCGGATCGAGGCCGTAGGTCTCGACCAGCTCGATCGGGTCGACCACGTTGCCGATCGACTTGCTCATCTTGGCGCCTTCGACGGTCCACCAGCCATGCGCGTAGATGCGTTTCGGCACGGGCAGGCCTGCGGCCATGAGAAAGGCCGGCCAGTAGACGCTATGGAAGCGCTGGATGTCCTTGCCGACCAGGTGCAGATCGGCCGGCCAGTATTTCCACAAGGGATTGGCCTCGTCAGGGTAGCCGATGGCGGTGATGTAGTTGGCCAGCGCGTCGAGCCACACATACATGACGTGATCGGGGTCGCCGGGCACCGGCACGCCCCAGGTGAAGCTGGAGCGGCTGACCGAAAGGTCGCGCAGTCCGCCGCGAATGAAACTCAGCATTTCGTTGCGCTTCGATGACGGCCCGACGAAATCCGGGTTGGCCTCGTAATGCGCGAGTAGCCGGTCCGCGTAGGCCGACAGGCGGAACAGGTAGTTGGGCTCCCT
>CAZZVF010000048.1:0-13469 GCA_964657355.1 uncultured Buchnera sp. | reverse complement strand
GCCGACGGGCCAGAGCAAAATTTCATCGACTTGTAATATCGCAGGGCGAGAGACGAGTTGACGGTATGATGATCACAAAGCATCCTGCAACAGACTCAATATGCTTCGCGGAACTGAGCTAATGCATTACCGTGTGCGCGGCAACAATGTTCAGATCGTAAAGACCGTCATTGATGGCGAATCGGGTAAGGCAAAATCCAAGCCGGTGGGCTCGCTGAATCTTGGCAATGGGCAGCTCAGCCTGCTTGCGCGGCAAAACCTGACGCAAGAGGACGTTGCGTCAGTCGAAAAATGGTATGAACAGCGGCAGGATCTCGAGCGGCGCGAGCGTAAGCTGGAAGCGGAGCGTTTTCAGTTTACCGTAGGCGACCTCATCCAATGGGTGAAGGAAGCTTCAGCCGAGGAGGTGAAGGCCGCATCAAGCGACTTCATATTCGCATTGAACGATTTGCGCACTGCCCTCGCAGCCAAGTGCAAGGACAACAAGGTGGACCATCAGGCCGCTGAAGACGATTTCCCTACTTCGACGGAGGAGGCTCTTGCAAATCATAGAGTTTAAACTGCCGGGTCGTGTTCCGGTCGTATTCGATATTGGCGCGCCTCCGCCGGCCCCATCTTCGCTGAATTCATCGTCGCTCGACACGTCCTACATGATACTCGGCGTGCGCAAGTGCGGGAGTTCGCTCGTCAACTCAATGCTGCAGTCTCTCGCCAATATTAACGGGCGCAACTACCTTGATGTAGGTGGCAGCTTCTTCAAGAACGGGATTCCTGAGCGGGAGTGGGTTGCCGAGAGATCATTGGTGTCGCTGCTGGCGCCTGGAAACCTTTACGGCGGTTTTCGCTCGATGCCGACTGGTTTCCTGGGGGACGACGCGTTCGTGCGTGCGAGAAAGATCCTGCTTGTGCGCGATCCGCGGGACGCGCTTGTGAGCGAGTATTTTACGGTCGCGTACTCGCATTCGGTGCCAGCATCAAACAGTAACAAGCCCGGGGCGCGGGAGGAATTGCTGGCGGCGCGCGAGCAGACGCGACTCTCGGACATCACCGCCTTCGTGTTGAAGAACGCGGTAAATCTCAACCGGACAATGATGGACTATATAGCTGTCGTTGGCGATCCGCTGCTGAAGCTGTACCGCTACGAGGACGTGATTCTTGAAAAGCGAGCTTGGCTTGCATCCATGGCTGAGCATTTCGGCTGGGACGGCGGGTCACCTGGATTCATAGAAGGCATGATGGGCTGGGCCGACAAGGTTCCGCACAAGGAGGATCCGCGGGCGTTCGTGCGGAAAGTATTGCCCGGAGACCACAAGGAAAAACTGCCACAGACGGTGATCGCGCAGCTGAACGAGGCGCTTTCCCCATCGATGCAACTATTCGGCTATAAATAGAGCATCATTCGACCGAATGGGTAACCTGCCGGATAACGATGCTCGCCAACACAAAGAGCTATAGAGCATCATCCGACCAGATGGGATCACCCCTCGGATAAAGATGCGCGCAAAACAAAGAGCTAGAGGTTATCTCCCATCCACTTCGAGCGGAAAAAGCTTTAGGAGGCACGTTTCTCCAGCCGCTCCGCCTTCTGAAAGAGCCTCTGCAAACGGGGCTCGGCGGGATCCAATCTCATCGCGACCTTGAGATGCTCGACCGCGCTGCGCCTGTCACCCGCCTCAATGCTGAGTTGCGCCATGCGGGTACGTGCGGTCAGCTGGTCGGGGGCGAACTTTATAGCGCGCATCAATGACTTGCGCATCCCTTGCTGGTCTGCAAGCCGGGAGTAAAGTCGGTATTGCGCCATTGCGGCGTCCGCTTCGCGATTGGCGGCATTCTGCATTTCCGCGAGCAGCACATCGAGGGTTGCCCTTGCCACATTGGCCTCGTCACGCGGGTCCGTTGCTTCAGGAAGCTGCGAGAAGTCCTTGCTGAACAGAGTCTCCTGAGCAGGGAAATAAAGCTGACGGACGATCTCGTTCGTCGTCGCGAATCGCGCCATGAACGCTTCCGCCTCGTTGCGCGTCGGTTGCCATCCGCGGCCTGGCAATGAACGCGTAACGCTCTCCGCCAGCAGCCGCCACTGCGGCGAGTCGCGCCAGGCATTATCCGCGCTTTCGGCTTTCATTCGACGGCCGGCGTCGAGCAGCAACTGCTGCCCCTCTGTGCTGATGCTGACGTTCGCCTGCAGCGGCCTGTCGTCGTCTGCGGTCTCGAGGGTGGCCCCTAAAAGGTGCAGGAAGTCGGCCACTACGTCACCGCGCACGAGTCGGTCGCGCGTAAAGATGCGGGGCTTGATCGAGGCGTGTCCGAATATGCGCCCATAGCGCTGCACCAGGCCGCCATAGTCGTAGTCGGGGAGTTCAGTGGGGCCACCTGCCGGCAATCCGGGATCAACGAGCACGCCTCCGCGCAGCCACTGGCTGTAGGCACTCGCTACATGCTGGTCCTGCCTGCGAAGATAGACAATGACCTGAACTGATGGCGCTATGGGCGCCAGCATCTCGGCAAGCCGCTGAACCTCGGCGTCGCTGCGCAGCAGGCCGCCGATCTGCTCGGCGGAAATGACGATGGTGTCCGCCCAGTCCGGCAACGCTGCCATCTCTGTCGCAAATTCCTCGCGAAACTGCGCGATGCGGGAAGCGGGCGGGATGCCTTGCCATGTGCCTGGGTGAAATCCCCACAGGATAGCCGGGTCGCTGACCAGGGATGCCGGCAGCAGCGCATGGTTTGCCCAGCCGGGGCTGACCGGCATGTATATGCGTTGTCGCTCGAGTGCTGGGCGTTGCGCCGCAAGCACCCGCTGAATTGAACTGGAACCGGTCTTCGACAAGCCGATGTGGAGAACGATATCTCGTGGCAAAAGGTGTCTCCGGCGCCGCCGAACGCATAGCCACGCGCGCCTGGGCGGCTGAATTTCGTCCTTGCGACCGGCGTCACCCTTGCCCCGAAGAAATGCCCGGCGCAAGGGCTTTAGTTCAGATGGCGCTTCTTCGTATCGTCGTCGGACGCGGCCCCGCTCACGCCCAGCACCTCCACCTCGATGACCGACGGTGTTTCCTGCGCCTGACGTGTCGAGGTGGTGCTTTGGGCGGCGTTCGCGGCCGCTCCCGCAGCGGCACCCGCCGCTTCGACCGAGCCCAGGCTGATGGACACCGGTGCGGCGTTCCCGGTTGTCTTGCCGCCGACCGCGATGTTGGCGGTGTTGGCAAGTCTCGCCGCGGCCAGGTTCAGGTTGCCTGAGACGCGAATACCTGCCTCGCCCGCGTCGATCGTGCCGAGCGGCGCTATGAGATCCACGTCGCCCGCCGGTATGCCCGGAAGCGGTGCCAGCGTTGCAATGCCCGCGCCGTTGGTTGCGACCGCAGCGGTTTCGGCGAGGTCACCGACGGTGTCGTAGGTGATGACGGGCGGATTATAGACGATCGTCGTGCGCGCGCCGATGCCGGCATTGATGTCACCCTGCGCCGACCAGACCAGAATGTTGCCGCCATCCTGGGTAAAGATCCTGCTCTGTCCGAGAAGAACGCTGTCGAGCGCGAAGATGGAAATGCCGCCGGGACCATTCGTGATTATGCCTGAAGAACCGCCCGGTGCCGCGCCGCCTGCGGTGCCGAGCACGACCTGGCCGCCGGGATCGAGCACCTGGACCGATCCGCCATAGGACGATGTCTGCACGCCCGCGTCGAATGTCAGAGGTGTCCCTGCATTGGCAAGTCCGGCGACGGGGCCGCTCAGCATCGTGATGGCACCTGTGTAGCCGGCCGGAACACCCGAGACTGCCTTCGCGCCGTTTGCCGCGGGGAACAGCGCATCGATGGCGGTGCGCCCGCGGACATAGCTGCCGAAGAAGCGGCTTCTGGGATCGTTGAATTCGCGGCCGCCAGCAAGCGTTTCATCGAAAAACACTTCACGAAGGAACACATCCTGATCGATGAACGGCAACGCCCGGAACGCCTGCAATGCGCCGGCGCGAAGGTCGATGGTAGGATAATTGGCTTTAAGCCAGGCGGTAAGCTGCGTGGTGTAGACTTGCTGGACCTTGCCCTGGTTCGAAGGGTCGGTGATCGAAAGTGCGAGGTTCGCCTGATTGTCCGGGTTGAGGTAGAGCGCCGCAAACGCAGTGTAGTCGGGGCCGGCGCCAGTACCCGCGAGAACTGCAATATCGGCGCCGGTGAAGGCATCGGCGGAGCTGCCCGCGATCAACGGCCCGATGCTCTTGATAGAACCGAAATCGAGCAACTGATCCGGACCGAGCGAGAAGCCACCCTGGAACAGGTTGCGGCCGGCATCGACCTCAAGCAGGCCGGAACCGCCGGCATAACCATAGAAGCTCAGGATGTCGCGACCTGCGGAAACAACGGAGATGGACTGCGCCGAGTTGCCGAGAAACAAGTCTCCACTGGCATAGACCGGGCTGCCTCCGGTGTTGTTGTATTGCGGTAGAATTTGCTGATTTTGCTGAGCTCCCTGCACGGAAGCAGTCGGCCGGGAGCCGCTGCTGACGATGTCACCGGACGCCATGATGCGTACGGGCTTCGCAGACAGGTACCAGTTCTGCAGCGCCTCGCCGGCGGCGGCGGGGAAGGTGATGGTCTGGCCGCTGACCAAGTTCACGATGTCGCCGCCGGCTGCGTAGAACAGCGAAGGAGACGCGTCGGTCGCGTGCAGGTTCGTCGTCGGCGTATCCGCTTCGAGTGCGAACAAGGCGAGCGGCGACTGGTTCGTGCCGCCACCCTGAAGGACGTTGGTGAGCGTGGAGGACTTCTTCCTGAGCACCTGGTAGGCCGGGTCGAACGGGGTGGACAAATCCTGTTGCGATGCACCGGACTGGTCAATCGCGAAGCCGTTTGCGTAGATCGACGTTCCGGCGAGGAACGCGACGCGGCCGTCGGGAGCCGGGGCTGTTTCCAGGCCGTAACTTTCGAAAGTCGGATTGGCCTCGGAGCCGTACACGATGCTGCCCGTCGCCGCGGTCACCAGCAATGTGCTGGGATACACGAACCTGTAGTCGGTGGCTGCATCGTTCAGGTCGAGCGAGCCATCCAGCGCTAGGCCCGACAGTGGCTGCGTCGTCGGCGTCACGTTGCCGCCGGCTGAAAAAAGGCTGATCGAAGTGGCGTCGGTCCACAGGCTGAAGCCGGTCTGGCCACCGGTGTTGCCGTGCTTGCCTGCAAGCTTCCTCGCCGAGATTTCGGTGAAACTCTGCTCCTGGACACGGCCGGGATCCCCTGCACCGCCCAGCACCAGATCGCGCATGGTGTCGATCTGCACCGTACCGTCGCCCGGCAACACGTTGGGACCGTTATCCGCCGTCACGAAGCCGGTCGAGGTGTTGTAATCGGAGACGAATGGATTGAGGGCGCGCGGGTCGTAGGCGTTACCCGTGCCCGAACTATACAGCGTCTCGACACGCCCGACCGCACCGGCCGTGATCGAAACGTCGCCGCGTATATCGATGAAGTCGCCGTTCAGGGAGTCGCCGAAGGCGGCGCTGTTATAGGCGCGCGGGTCGAGCGGATTGAGTGTTCCGCCGATCCGGACGGTCTCCGTGCCTCCACCCGTGAGGACGATGCCGCCGGATGCCAGTACGCGCCCGGTGCCGCCGACCGCAACCACCAGACCTTCGCCGCGGGGCTCGCCGGGGTTCGATCCTTCGCGGGAGGTCATCTGCCCCGCATCGCCGCCCGCAATGACCGAAACGTTGCCGCCGCCGAGCGCACCGATGCCCTGGAAGCCGGAAAGCTGCAGTGCCTGGCTGCCGAGAAAGTCCGTGACGGACACCACGGTGCCGTAATTTATCCACCACGCGCCAAGCTGGCCCAGGCCTGCTCCGCCTTGCCGCCAAAGCCAGTTGCCGACACCATCGCTCGGCGGCGACGAGGCGGCACTAGTATTGCCTTTGCCGAGCACGTCGCCGGTGACGTTACCTTGGGCCGACACCAGCACGTCGCCGCCATCGTTCGGGTAATAGGCCTGGTAGGACTTAGCGATGATCCTGTTGAGGGCAGCAACGTCGTTCGTTTTACCGGGGAGCACGTCACCGGGATTGCTGCCCTGCTCACTGCGGGGCGTGTCGTACGGCTTGTCGGCCGCCTTCGAACCGAGGCTGCTCTGCGTGCCCGCGGTATAGATGCCGTAGAGCGAGCTCTGGTCGAAATCGCCGCCCGCAATGAGGCTGAGGTCGCCGGTGCCGGTTCTGATGACACTGAAACCGGGCGCTACGGTGAAATCGCTGGTCGAGGGATGGAAGTCATGCTGGTCGTCGAGGATCAGGCTGCCGGCGACCTCGTTGGCTGTATTCGGCACCGTGGCGAGTGCGCCGCCTGCGAGGACGGTCTTCGGCAATACCGACGCGGTGTCGGCCGCGGCCTGGTTGGCACCCGCGACAAAGCTCATGTTCCACGACAGCGAACCAGCCGGGAGCAGTGACGCGAGCGGATAGACGAGGCCCTGTACTGCGTCTTTGCCGACCAGCTCGATCGGCCGCAAGTCGAGGTTGCCGACCGACCTGCCATCGGGTGTCACGAAGATTGGTGCCGTGTTGGAGGGGATGAATGCGTTTGCCGGCAGCACGTCGGTGTTTGCGTAAAGCGTGATGAAATTGTCGCCGAGCGTATCGCCGCTGAACAGCGTCAACACGGTGCCTTGCGGTACCGTCGTGCCGTCGATGGTCTGCACGGAAACAGGAAGCACGCTGTTGCGGCCGAGGCTCGTGCCGGCCGGAAGAACCGTGCCACCGGGGATCACCGTGCCTTGTGCGTACAGAACATGGCCGTTCGCATCTGTCACCGGCGCGGTCGCCACCCAGCCACCGGCCGGGATCGGATCGCTGTCCGCACCCAGCGTCACCGCGAAAGGTATCAGCCGGTTCGGATAGATCACCGCGGCTGCAATGTTGATGTCGTAATTCAGCGAGATCGGCCGCTTGATGTCGAACGTCGTGCCGGTGCCGGTGTCCTCGCTGCCCGCCAACTCGATCTGGTGGGTGATGGTGGTAATGCCGTGCGACGTCTGCGTAATCGAGATGCTCGAGGGCAGAATGACGTCGGCGTTCAGTGGATCAATACTCTGCTGCCTTGCGAGAATGACCCAGCCGGCATCCGCGGTGAGATAGTTCTTGTGCTGGCTGTCGGGTGGCGCGGCGAATCCGTCGCTGACACTGCCGTTGACGATGAGCTGGTTCGCAGCGCGGAAGGTGATCGAGCCAGGCTCGCCGGAACCGGCCAGGTTCGTCTTCGCCGTGCCGTAACCTTGCCCCGCATTGTAGCGGAGCGCCGAAAAGTCGAGGTCGCCGGTGATCGTAAGATCGCCATCTGTCGCTGTTGAACTTTGAACGACGACACCGGGCCGCACGTGAAAGGCTGAGCCATATGCGGCAAGAGCGCCGATGCGCTTGACCCCATTCGCGGCAAATCCAGCAATGAAAGCGGTGCTGTCCGCATCGATCTGTGCCAGCGTCACGGTGGCGCCGGGCGGAGTCAGGGGGCCATTGTCCTGTCCGATGGTGCCGAGCGGATCGGTTGGCGTATAGACGCCGGTGGCATAGAGCGCGATGCTCTCGGCGCCGGTGATCTGCGGGGTTCCACTCACAGCGAGTGCGACGTCACCGTAAGTGAGGCCCGCTGTGCTGCCGACAGCACCCTTGTCGTCGAGGCGCGGCGCGTTCAGCACCACGTCACCTTGCAGGTTGCCGTCCGGATGCAGGATCGATTGCGTATCCTGCCCCGGATAGCTGACGTCGATCGCGCCGCCTGCGATATCGAGTGTGCCGGCGACCGAGGTCAGCGTGACGTGGGCGCGGTTCTCGGCGTCGATCGCCTGTCCGTAACTGTCGACTGCCGTCGTCGTGGCGTGCGCATCGAGCTTTCCGGTAGCCTCCAGCAGCAGGTTCTGTCCCGCTGACACCGTGATGCTGCCTGGGGTGATGCCCGATGCGTCGATTAGCGCATCGATCGAGACGTTGCCGCTGTCGGCCGCGAGCGAGACATTGTGCGCGCGCAGGGTGGCGTCGACGACGATGTCGCCCGTTGCGATTTCGAACTTGCGCTGGCCGAAGAAACCGCCGTTATTCAACGTTTCGTTCAGCGCGTCGAAATTATCCAGCGTTCCGGCGATGACCGAAATGCTGCCGGAACTTGCAGGCTGCGTGGAGCCACCCAGCAGGGTGCCATCAAGAGCGACATTGCCCGCGAGCGCGCTGAACGACGCGACGCCTGCCTGCGCCGACGGCGACGACACGTCGATCGAAGCACCTGCCTGTTGCAGAATATTGCCGGCAGTGCTTTCCACCGCGAGCGTGCCGCCTTGAGCGGTGGCGACCTGATCGAACAAGGCCACTTGCCTGCCGGAAAGGTCGATCCTCGCTGCATCGCCGAACGTGATGTCGCCTTGCGCGGTGAGCCCCAGCCGGCCCGATCGCAGCCCCACGGCGCTGTCAACGGCGATGGTGTTTGCGGTGATGCCGATTTCTCCGCCGAGGGTCGTGGCGGCTTGCGGCAGCGGCCCTGACGGTGCCTGCAGTGCCATAGTGCCGCCTACCGTCACATCGAGCACGCCAGCTGCTTGCGTGGTCAGCAGCGGCGTCAGCAACGTGAGGTTGCCGCCCGTGCCGGCGTCGCCGTAAGCGGACTGGCTCGCATAGACCGACAGCGAGCTTTTGTTGTTGGCGGTAATTTCCGTGCTGCCGGCCAGCGTGACGCTCGAGAAGCCTTCGAGCAGCCGGTCGAGTTTGAGCTGCGCATCTTCCTGCGTCTGGGAACCGTAGCCGAGCACGATGGTTCCCGCGGAAATTACCAGTGAACCGGTAATGGCCGACTGGCTGCCGGCAATTTGACCACCGGGCAAAGCACTGACGGGCGATGCGGGGCTCAGCACCTGCACCTGGGTTTCAACGCCGTTCCAGGTAAAGCTCGGCGCAGTGATCGACGCTGTCTGTGTTGCGGTGCCGTAGCCGTATATGGCAGGCGTGTTCAGCACCAGCGCGGTGCTGCGTGTATTGAGGTTTGCGTTGCCCAGCAGGTTCACTTCCTGCGTCGCAGTGAGCGTGAGCAGCGTCGCCGCGGGCGTTCCCAAGGTGGCGTTACCGTTGAGCAGCGAGCTCAGCGTGGCGTCGGAGAGATTGAGCCCTGTTGGCAGCACGACGTCACTGCCGGGCGGTGGCGTTCCGATGTTGATGTCGCTGACGGCGATGGATGCGTATTTGGCGCCGAGGACGGCAGCACCGATGCCTACGCTCGTTCCGAGCGGTGCCACGAAGTTCAGGCTGCCGCCGGCTAGCAGTTGTGCACCATCGCCGATGGTGATCGATGCGCCGGCGACTGGGGTGGTGTTCGGCAGGAACACATCCTGTCCGTTAGACACGTCGAGCACCGGGTAACTTGAAGCACCAGCCTGGCCATTCACGAAATAGAAGCCGTTCGTGAGGTCGTAGGCCGCAGGACGCTCCCCGATCGTACTGATGGTGGCGCCGGTTGCCACGCTTATCGTTCCCGTTCCGCTCGATGTAAGCAGCACGTCACCAGCCTGCAGCACGGCACCTTGCAGCACAGAGATGGCGGGTGACGTGCCAGTGACGACTGCGGTGTCCGGTGCTGTGCTGCCAACCGCGATCGTGCCGCCGATGACCAGGCGCGCCGCATCGAGCCCGCTCAATGCGGCCGCCGACAACACCACGTTGCCGGCGTCGCCAAGCTGCTTCGGTCCGACGATTTCAATCGGTGCCGCGGATGCAATTTCCACGGTGAGGCCATAGTCCCCGAGCTTGCCGTCGGTCTGCTGCAGCAGAGCGGCGGGATCGAAGCTGAACGCTGTGCCGTCGGCCGGTGTTACAGGGTAATTGATGACGAGCGTTTTTGCGTCCTGCGGCAGCACCGGGCGCGGCGCCCCAAACTGCGTTCCCGCCGCAGTTTCAAAAGTGTTGTAGTTCTCTTCGTCATACTGGGAGAGCTGCCTAATCCCGTTCCCGTCGGTGAAGATTGCCGCCATGGGCACGTCGGACGCTACGCCAGCATTGGCGATGCTGGTGGTGACGGGTGCCGCTGCGCTGAAATTGCCGAGTGCCACCTGCGTTCCCGTCCGCAACGTGGTGGAGGTGAGTTCCACGCGGTATCCACCAGGCAACAATGCGTAATAGGCCGGCAGTAGGGTGTACGTTCCGGCGGCGAGGCCGGGTACCTCGTTGGCGCCGACCGTGATCTGCGCGCCAGTGGCCGGTGTCGAATAACCTGCATCCGCGACACCGGTGGCCGGCGCGTAGTCGGAGCGGTAACCGGGCAGGATGGCGTAGACGCCATCGCCCGAACCACCCGGTACCACAGCTCCGGTTTGTGCAAGCCCGAGCGCCACGGCGCTGCCGCCCGTAATGTTCAGCAATGGTGTGCGCAACACATCTGCAGAGCCGCCGCGACCGGCAATGAATCCAGCGCCCGACAAGGTGCCGCCGCCGCGCAAATCGACCGTGGCCCCGTGCAAGGCTGCAAATGATTGTGCGTCGATTTCAAGCGTGGGGTCGAACACGCTAACCGCGCCGCCGGTGTTTGCCGGATAGAGGTAATTTACTCCGTCAAGCGTGCCGCCGTAAGGGATCGTCTGCCCCACCAGGCTGACGGACGTGATGCTGCCGGCACCGAGTGTCACCGTGGTGGTGTAAGTGTTGTTGTCGCCGATGCCGAGCGTTGTGCCGTCGCCGCCACCGTAGCCGAGACGGATCTGCCCCTCCGGCGCACGCACGATGCCATCCTGCATGACCGTGGCGGCAACAAGGGCGAGCACGCCACCGACGGAATAGGGTGCCACGGGCGCGCCGCCATTGCGTTGCACGGTGAGCGTGCCACCGGCGAGGCGGTTGTCGCCGTCCTGCGCGGCTTGATTGACTCCGGCATAGACGACGGTGGATTTCCCGCTGACCGGGTAGAGCTGGGCGGCGCGGAACAGCAGGTTGCCCTGGCTTTCGAGCACCGCCGTTTCCGGACCGCTCGCACCAAGGAAACGCACATCCCCGCTGCTCGCGAAATTCGCCTGCGAAAAGCCGAAGATGGATTGCGGCAGACTGTCCTGCCCTGTGCCACCCGGCGGCACGATCGACACTGTGCCACCAAGCAGGATTGCATCCTGCAGATCCAGCAGATCTGCCGCCACGTTCAGGGTGGAACCGGTGATGACGGTGTTCAGTGCCGGCGCCGTGGCGAGGTCGCCGTTGTAGCCGGACAACGTCACGTGGGGGGCCGCGACGCTGTCATGCGAACCGCCCGTCGTGGTGCCGATGGCGCCGCCGGCGATCGTGATCGACTGGCCCGAATGAAGCGCCACACTGCCGTCGAAGGTCAGGAAGTCGGCGCCGAAAAGGCTCACCTGCGAGAAACCGCCGGCGGTGATCTGCTGCTGCGAAATGCGGCCGATCGCGAACGTCGAATCTGGCGTAACCTGGCCGGGCGAGAGTGTTCCCGGCTGCACCGCGATGCGGTTCTGCGAGACAAGCAGCTGGCTGGGAACGTACAGCGCTGCTGGAATGTTGTTGAACGCGGCCAGATTGGTCGGGTCGATCCGCAACACGAGCGAGCCGCCAGAACCGCCCGCACCACCGGCGGCTGCGCTGACGGTGCCGTCCAGCGCCAGCCCGGCCAGCGAGCGCGCGACGATGGTGCCGCCGTTGCCTGCAACGAGCAGTGGCTGGCTCTGCGGTACCAGACCGCCCGGCACATCGCCGGCGATGATATCGAGTTCGGCTGCGGCGCCGTCGGCATCGAGCCTGGCGCCATCACGCACAATGACCTGCGCCCAGGTGCTCTGCGGCAGCGCGAGGCCGCCATAACCGCCCAGCAGGATCGTGCCGCCGGATGACACAACGCCGAAGCTGCGACCGGCAGGATCGGTAAAGGTGTCTGCCGTGCCCGAAACATCGAGCAGGGCCCCGTCTGCGATCCAGACCGAGACGCCCGGGACATAGGCCGAGGCGGTTTGTCCGGATTCGGTCGAGAGCGCATCGAATGCCGTGTTGGCGACTTCGACCGTGCCGCCATGGGCCGTAAGCGTTCCGGACACGGTTACCTGTCCGTGGCCGGCAACGATGATGGACTGGCCGGGATCGACGCTGACCGACGCGCCCGCCCCGATGTCGATCGATCCGCCGCCGCTGGCTTGAGTCGGTAGAATGTCGGATTCGAGCGACAAGCTTGCGCCGGAGCGTTTCGTCACGGTGTCGCCGCCGCGCACCGGTGTGAACAGCGGCGGCAGCACGATGGAAAAAGCACTCGACGGATCGCCGCCCGTTGGCACCGCGAGCCCGTCCGCAAGTTCGTAGATGGGCTCTGCGACGGTGATCTGCGAACCGGGCAGCACGGAGAGGCCGCTTGTGCCATCGACGGCGTATTTGGAAAATCCGCTGGTGAAGAAGCCCGGCTTCAGCGCCACGATGCCGGATGCGGCGTTTGACACGCTGCCGTTGCCGATGAGGAAAGTGGGGGCTGTAAGGCTCAGCGTGCCGCCGCCACTGGCGCCGTATCCGAGGAAGCTGGCGTCGAGCGAAACGGGGCCCGTGCCCAGCTTCGCGCCGGCAACCGGGCTGAGATCCGCGGTGACGGTGATCGATCCACCTGTTCCGCCAAGTAACTTTCCACCCGGCAGGATCGCGCCACCGGATGATACGTCGATCCGCGATCCGGCGGCGAGTGTAACACCGCCGACGCCGTCGATGCTGACGCTGCCGCCGTTCACCAGACCCTCGCCTGCGATGTGCACTTGGTCCTGCACGGCGTTGGTCCAGACTCCGCGCGTATCAAGTAAGGCGGTCTTGCCGATCGATATGAAGTCTGGCGCTCCGGCGGGTGACGCTAGAACGGCTCCCGTGGTGCTCAACACGTTTGACAGCGCGATCGACCCGCCACGGGCGGTCAACGGTGCATTGACCGCAATCGTGCTGCCGCCAAGTGCGATCGATCCACCATCGGCGACGCCGAGCGCCGAGTTCACGCTCACGGTTCCCGTCGTGGTGGCTGCGATGCTGGCAAAGCCGTCATCGCTCAGCAGCCGCGTGTCCACCTGCACAGTGCCCGCGACACCAGGAGCCACGGGCGTTGCAATGCTCGCCGGTGCGGTGGCGCCGGTTGCAGCCTGGAACACGATGTCGCTGGCATAAGCGCCGAGCAGGCTGCCGGAGGTGTAATCGCCGATCTGCAGCGCACCGGCGCGAGGCACGACATTCTGCGCGAGCAGATAGGGGTCGCTCACGGTAGCTGGGCGTGCCCCGTTTTGATTTTGGCCAAGCGTCACGCCGGCCGGCACGGAGCCCTGCAGCACGGCGGTCGCGGCACTCACTGTCAGGGACCCCGCATCGCGCCCGACCACGTAGCCTGGATCGATCGTCGTTGCTGGTGTGAGAAGGGGATTTACGAAAGTCTCGGTGACCTGCCAGCGCGGCTGCGTGAAAATCTGTCCGGTGTAGATGCCGTTATAGACGAGGTTACCCGGCGCAGTGT
>CAZZVF010000047.1:0-13668 GCA_964657355.1 uncultured Buchnera sp. | reverse complement strand
TCTTCAATTTCCGCGCCGGCGCGACCGTATTCGCCTGCTGGACCGCCCTGGGGATCGCGCCGCTCGCCATACCGTCGCTGGAGGCCGCCGACCCGTCGACGCTGATGTCGCCGCTGCATTGCCTGTTCGCCATGGGTGTCGCCGCCGGTTGGCTCGCCACGAACCGGCAAACGCGGGCGGCGCCCTTCCTCGCCGCCTTCGGCGTCGGGATCATTGCTGCAGCGGCGGTGGCCGACGTCAAGACCGATGCCGCCGCCAACCATTGGCCGGTGCTCGTCGACTGGCTGGCGCTGGCGTACGGTGCGGGCAGCGCGCTCCTGATCCTGGGGTGCGTCGAGCTGGAGCGGTCCGGGCGCCTCGCCATACCGCGTTTACCGGTGTTCTTCGGCGACGCGTCCTACAGCATCTATCTCGTACACGACGTCACGATGTCGGCCCTGGCGAAACTTGCTTTGGTGATCACAGGCATCGTGGCGTTGCCGCATCTCGCCATCTTCTGCGTGCTGATCGCCCTCTCGACCGCGGCCGGCGTGGCCTATCACCTGGCTGTGGAGAGGCCGTTGCTGGGAACTCTGCGGCGGGTGCGCTGGCCCGCGCCGTCGGTCACCGCAACGGAACAGGCACGCGCATGAGTGCCCTGGTTCCCGCCCGCCCGCATCTCGCCGTGCAGGCCCCCCCGGTGCATCCCGAAGATGCGGTGCGCGCCGGCATGGCCACGCAGATCGGCCGCCACCGCCTGGTGTTCGCCGCTGCTTTCGTGCTCACCGCTTCACTGGTGTTCGCCGGCTACTTGGTGGCGCCGCGCAGCTATCTCGGCCACGCCAGCATCGTGCTCGCCAGTCCCGAGGCACTGCTCGGCGGTGGCGATGCGGCGCTCGAGCAGAAACAGGGCGATCCCGCCGACGTCGAGAGCCAGGCAGCACTGCTCGCCTCGTTCGGCTTGTTGCAGAGGGTGGCCGCCCAGCCGTCCATTGCGACCTTGCTCGCGCAGGGCTGCCGCACCGAGGCAGGCTCGCCCATGCACCGCCTCGCCTTGCTCGTCTCCGGGCCTATGAACTGTGCGGCACTGCTGCGCGATCCCGTGGCGGGTGCGCGGGCGCTCCAGGGCCAGGTCGGCATCAGCACCGACGGCCGCTCGCGTGTCATCGACCTAAACTACGCGTCCCCCGTGCCCGCGGCGGCGCGCATCGTGCCCAACGCCATCGTCGACGGCTACATCGAGGACCGGCTGCACGAGAAGCTGGACTCACGCTCCGCGGCTGTGGCGTGGCTGCGCGGGCAGACCGACCGCATCGCCGCCGACCTCGCGCACACGGAAGCGGAGATCGACAGTTTTCGCGGCCAGCACGGGCTGGTGCGCGGGCAGGTGGCGTCGCTCGCTTCCGAGCAGCTGACGGCCATCACGCAGGCCCTGGCGGCGGCGCAGGCGGCACAGTCGGAGGCCGCTGCCAAGGCCGGTGCCCAAGCCGGCGGGACCGGCGACACGCATGACGTGCTCACCAACCTCGCGATCGACAATCTGAAGCAGCAGATCGCCACCGTCGCCGCCGAGGCGGGCGCATTGTCGGCGAGCTACGGCCCGTCGCATCCCAAGGTGCTCGAACTGAGGAGCCGGCAGGCGGCTTTGTCGGCGCGGCTTGCGGCAGAGACCGCGCGTATCGGCAGCAGCATGCGGCAGGATCTCGCCGCCGCGAATGCGCGCGTATATGCGCTGCAGGCCCAGCTCGAAGAAGCCAAAAGCCGTGTCGCGGACGGGGTTAACGCCGAGACACAGATCGCCAGCCTGCAACGCCATGCCGACGTGCAGCGCGAGCTGTATCTCGATCTTTCCAAGAAGATCAACGCCATCGAGGCGGAGCGCCGCACGGTCACCGGCAGCGCCCGTGTGGTCAGCTACGCGCAACTGCCGACGCAGGTGTCGTTTCCGCGCAAGCTGCCGTTCCTGCTCGGCGGCTTCGTGCTCGCAGCCTGCGCCGGCCTCGGTGCGGCCCTGGTCGCCGACCGCAGCGATCGCACGGTGCGCACCAAATTGGGGCTGCGGCTCGCCTCCGGGCTGCCGGTGCTCGGCTACATTCCAAAACTCCGCCATGCCGGCCGGATCGCGCACACTCGCTCCGATGCGGTTTCGGAGCCGTACCAGAAGCCGGCGCTGCAAGACGCGATACGGCATCTCTATGCGCAGACCGTGCTCGTGCAGGCGCGGGCGCCGCGCAGCATCCTGGTCACCTCGGCGCAATCCGGCGACGGCAAGACCTTCATAACTCTGGCGCTCGCGAGGTTCGCCGCCGAAAGCGGCAAACGCGTGCTTGCCGTCGAATGCGATCTGCGCCGGCCCGATTTCGCCGCGGCCCTCGGTATCAACGGCGATACCGGCCTGGTTGACCATCTGCGCGGCGGCGCACCCCATGAGGCGATCGTCCGGGCCGACGTGGCGCCCGGGCTCGACGTCATCGCGGCCGGCAAACCGACCTTCGCCTCGACCGAGCTGCTCAGCAACGGCCGCATCCTCGAACTGCTGGCCTGGGCCAGGACGCGCTACGACCTCGTGCTCGTGGACAGCCCACCCTCAGAGGCGCTGATGGATGCGCATCTGCTGGCCGATGCGGTCGACTCGATCCTGTTCTGCGTATGCTGGGGTAAATCCAGGACCGAACATGTGCTGGAGGCGGTCGAGCAGATCGCCGGCCATGGCGCCAAGTCGATCGGCTTCGCCATCAACCGCACCGACACCGCCCGGCTGAGCCAGTACGACGCGGGGTACGGCAAGCGGACCAGCTATGGCCCTCGGCTTGCATAGTCTTCCTCCTGCATGACTATCCGACCTGCATAATGGCGACGCGGCCGCCGGGACCTGGCGAGACACGCCGGGCGATCCTGCTCTATGCGTGGCTCGGGCTGCTCATGCTCGGCGTCGCCGCCGCGGGATCGCACGGCATCGGCCAGGTGCGGATCCTCTACGTCGTCGCCTGCCTGGCGATCGCCCACCAGGCGCTGAAGAGCGGCGACGGCCTCCACCTCGAACTGCTGATCACGATGCTGGCGTTCACCCCGTGGCTGCGCCGGGTGGTCGATTTCGGCTGCGGCTACGATGCCTCCGGCATGATGCTGATCGCGCCGCTCGCGGTGGCGGTACTCCCGGCCATCGGCCTGCCGGCGCTTGCCATGGCACGACACGGGCCCCTGGCGAGCCGGATAGGCGTGTTCCTCGTGCTCGCTCTGTGCCTGCTCTACGGCGCCATGATCCCGGTGTTTCACGGCGCGTATTTTCCCGCTTTGATGGGCCTGGCGAAACTCGGCTGCCCACTCGCTTACGGCGCCTGGCTGCTCGGCACCCGACGATACGGCGAGTTGGAGGATCCTGCCGGCCTGATGCGCAGTGCCGCGCGCGCCTGCGCCATCGTGACGCCGGTTGTCGGCCTCTACGGCATCGCCCAGTTCCTCGATCCGCCGGCGGCGGACCGGTTCTGGATGATCTCGTCTCAGATGGTCAGCATCGGCCTGCCGGAACCCCGCCAGGTGCGCGTGTTCAGTACGATGAACTCGCCGGCGTCGCTGGGCAATTTCCTGGTATTCGCCATCGTCGCAATCACGCTGCTGCGCAAGCGGTGGGAGATCGTGGCGGGTGTCGGGCCCGCATCGGTGGCGCTCATGCTGTGCCAGGCGCGGACGGCTTGGCTCGGCCTCGCCGCCGCGATCCTCTATACGCTGCTGTGTGCCCGCACCAAGGCGCGCGCCGCCTTCATGGTCGCGACGATCGCCGTCATCGGCACCGGAGCCGTGGTCGCGACGCCGCTCGGCGAGGTGATCTCGACCCGGTTGGAGACGCTGTCGCATTCGCCGGGCAACGACGGCAGTGCGCGGGACCGCTTCGCCGACCTCAACTTCATCCTGGCGCATCCGGAATTCTACCTAGTGGGTCAAGGGTTCGGCGTCACCGAAACCACCGGCTACAGCTCGCAATCCACTCGTGCCAATGACGGCATCATCGTCGCCTCGGTCACCGCAATGGGCATGGTGGTCGGCGTGGTGTTCATTGCGGGCTTTCTCTGGATCTGCCTGCTGGCGCTGTCGGGCCTCGGTCTGGGGGCACCGTCGGAATTCGTCGCGGCCGGTGCGCTCATCCTCGGCGCCGTCGTGTCGAGCCCGCTGAACAACCCGTTGGGCGCCGAATTCGGCATCCTGTTCTGGAGTACGATCGCGGTGGCCAGCCGGGTCAGGCTGCCGGCTTCGGGCAGCGAGCGGGCAGCCCCGCTTCGTCTGAACCCGGCAGAAACCGCGCCTTGACGCGGGCTGCGCGCTCGCGGCCATCCCATTTGCGGCTTGTGGCGTTCCTCAGCGCCGGCGCACTGCTCGGCAAGCTGATCGGCTTCGTAAGGGAGATCGTGTTCGCGCGCCTGCTCGGCATCAGCTTCATCGCCGACAGCTATCGCGGCGCGGTGACCGCCATCCTGCTGCCGATATCGCCCCTGCAAGGCGAACTGGTCCCCGCCATCCTCATTCCGTTACACCGCGAATGGAACAGCGACGGCCACGGCTCGCACCTGTTCACCCCCCTGACCGCGCTGTTCGGCGTGCTGTCGGCCCTGATGGCGCTGGTGATCTGGCTGCTCGCACCGGCGTGGACGGATTTCGTCGTCCCGGGATTTTCGCCGCAGGCCCATGCGGCGATGGTGCAGCTCGTCCAGGTGATGACGCTGAGCATGCCGGCCTCCGTGATGACCGCCTGCATGAGCAGCATCGAAATCTCGATAGGCCGCGCGCGCATCACCACCTTGCGCGCCGCGGTGCAGAACGTGGCGACGATAGGCGGCATCATAGCCCTTGCCATCACCGGCAAGATCGTCTGTCTCGCATTGAGCTTCGTCGCGGGCTTCTGGCTGCTGCTCCTGGCCGGCGGATGCCTGCTGTGGCGCGAAGGCGAGATCGATTTCGGCGACGTGCGGCTCGACGCGGCACTCGTCGCCGGTCGCATCTTCTTCCTGCGCGCGCGGCCGCTGCTGGCGCAGCCGTTAGCCGAACAGGTCAACACGCTGATCGAGCGGTTCGCCGGCTCCCATCTCGGCGTCGGCGCCATCGCCTCGCTGGATTACTCGCGCACACTGACGGAGACGGCGCAGTACCTGGTCAGCCAGCCGATCGGCTATGTCGTGCTTGCCCAGGAGACCGCGCCGGGCAACCGGGCACATGCGCGCGTCGAGGCGATCGGGCGGCCGTTGCTGGCACTGGCACTGCCCGCCTCGCTCTGCATGGTGGTCTTCGCGCCCGACATCGTGAGCCTGGTCTATGCGCACGGAGCATTCGGCGCGCGTGGCGTGGCCCTCACCTCGGCCGCCTTGCGCGGCACCAGCCTCGGTCTGTGGGCAGGAACCTTCGGCTACATCCTGATGCGCATGCTGAACGCGTCCGCGCGCAACGTCGCCGTGTCGCGCATCCTGCTCGCCGGCTACGCGGTGAATGTCGCCGCCAACCTCGTGCTGCCGCGGTTGCTCGGCACCTTCGGACTTGGGCTAGGCGAAGCCATGCGGGGGCTGGCTGTGCTGGCCGGCGGCGCGCTGATGCTCGGCTGCGGCGCCTTGGTCTGGCGCCTGGTGGTGGCAACAGTTCCGTTGATGCTGCTGCTGGCCGCCGCGTTCACGGTCATCCGGGTGGCATCGCTCACGCCGATCATGACGCTTGCCGCAGCTTCGTCGATCACCGGCATCGTCGCGTTGATCGGCATCCGGAAGCCGCTGCTCGCAGCGATCCGCAAACGGCAGTCGCGGATCCGCGCGTGACCATCTAGAGAATCATCCGACCAGACGGGATCCCCCGTCGGATAAAGATGCTCTCTAAAACAAGGAGGTAGACCATTTTCCGGCAGGCATCCTGATCCAATAAGGTCGGAAAATGCTCAAGTCAGCTTGCGGCCTGCAAAACCGGAACGCAGCTCGGGACGTGGCATCCCTCGCTGCGCCGTGTCTCGAAGCCGGCGATCTGGTCGGCCACGAAGAGGCTGAATTCGGCTTCGAACCTTGCTTCAGCAAAGCGCTGCGCATTCTTCAGGCAAGCTTCGCGGCTGAACCGTTCGGGGTGATCCAGGAAGCTTGTGACGGCATCGGCGATATCCTGCGGCGCCGGGCGATCGAAGAACAAGCCGGTCGGGGAGGCACCTTCCGTCACGATCGTCTCGCGCACGCCACCCCGGCCCAGGGCGATGACAGGCGTGCCCTCGGATTGCGCCTCGAGCGGCGTGATGCCGAAATCCTCTTCCGCCGCGAAGATGAAGGCGCGCGCATTGCGCATCGCCGTGCGCAAATCGGCGTCGGCCATGAAGCCGGCGAAGGTCACGTTGGCCGGTGCATTCTCGCGCAACCTGGCAAGTTCCGGCCCGGTGCCGGCGACCATGAGGCGTTGCTCGGGCAGCAGGCGGAACGCCTCGACGATGGCGCGCACGTTCTTGTAAGGCACCAGCCGGCCGGCGGTCAGGAAGAACTTTTCGCGGTCATGCGCGAGCGGCCGCAGCGATGCATGGGCGTCGACCGGCGGGTAGATCACCGTGGAGGAGCGGCCATAGATCTTGCGCACACGGCGGCCGATGAAATGCGAGTTGACCATGTAGGCGTCGACGCCGTGCGATGTGCGCGTGTCCCAGATCCGCATACGGTGGAGCAGCACCCGCGCAAGCACGCCGCGCACGCCGCGGGTGAGCCGGGTTTCCGCGAGATACTGGTGCTGCAGATCCCAGGCATAGCGCATCGGTGAATGCACGTAGGAAAGATGCAGCTGGTCCGGCCCGGTGAGCACGCCCTTTGCCACCGCGTAGCTGCTGGAGATGACGATATCGTAGGCGCTCAGATCCAGCTGCTCGATGGCGAGTGGCATCAGCGGCAGGTATAACCGGTGGCGGCGGGCAATGCCCGGCATGCGTTGCAGGAAACTGGAATCGGCGCGAGTGAAACCGATCCTGCCGCGGTCCTCGTCGGACAAGACGTCGAACAGGGTGAACAGATCGGCGTCCGGTAGGCAGCGCAGGATGCTCCGCAAGACGCGTTCCGCCCCGCCGAAGGTATAAAGCCAGTCGTGAACGACAGCGATCCGCATTCAAATTCACCAAGACGCGATGTGGACCAATTCTCCGGTCCGCCAAAACCAGATGAATGCGGAACTGCAAAAATTGACCGGCTAAAATTCCGTAATCTGCACCAATCCTCCCAAGTATTGCAAGCTGGATCGACCAGGAATCGCCCAATTTTATGCTACCCAAGGTTGTTTATTCTACCTCGATACGCCGACAGCTTGCGACAGCGCGGGCGCAGAGTTACGCTTGCGAACGGTTCGGCGACGATTCCAGCCCAACCCTGTTGCCTCGAGATTCGCTTTCCGGTTCGAAAAATTTGATGGTTTGACCAATGATAGAACGGAGCGAACGGGGCCCCATCTTCCAGCAGCGCTGGTGGCTGGAGACCGCCTCGCACGGCCGGATCGAGACCGTCGAAGTGCGCTGGGATGCCGTCATTGTCGGCCGGCTCGATTTCTACCGTAGCCGGCGGTTCGGGCTGGTCACATTGGGTATGCCGCCATACACGCGAACGCTGGGACCGGTCCTGACCGTTCCGGGCACGAGCCCTGCAACACGCCTGCTCAACACCAACCGGGTAGTCAGCGGCCTGGTCGCAGCACTGCCGTCACATCACAGCTTCTTCCAGCTGCTCGATCCCGACGACAGCACCCCGTTCGCCTTCGTCATGGCCGGCTATGCCGCGACACAGCAATTCACCTTCAGGGTACCGGCAGGAACAAACCCGGCGCTGCTTTGGAGCAATCTCGCATCGCCCACCCGCCGGCTGATCAGGCGGGCACAGGACGTCCTGACGGCAACGTGCCACTTGGATCTCGAGCGCTACGTGGCACTGACCGGACGCGACCATGCGGCCCCCAGCTCAACGCACGATTTCGCCATCCTGCGCGACCTGTTCGACCAGGCGCGGCAGCGCGACTGCGTGGCAATCCTGAGTGCCGTGACCAAAGATGGCACCGATGCCGCTTCGGTCATCCTGGTGTGGGACGACCATGTGCTTTACTACTGGCTGCCGCAGCGCGACAAACGGCAATCCTGCAACGGCGCAAATGCGCTGCTCATCTGGCAAGCGATGGCAATCGCGTTCGAACGCGCACTGGTGTTCGATTTTGACGGCTACAACTCCGTCGGCACCGGACGCTTCCTTGCTGGCTTCGGCGTGCTACCGGTGGTGCGCCCCGCGATCAGCCACGACACACCCCTGGGCATTCTGCGCACGGCCTTGAGGCGCCATCCTAACCTCAATGGAATACGCCCGGATCCAACGATTAAAACCTCGTTCAGGAACGCACGTACGGCGAGATGAAACCTCCTGGCTGATCCGCGCCATCGGCGTCGCATCGAAGTAAGCTACACAACCTCCGGCAGCCGCTGGGTGTTATCCTGAAAGCTGCCGGTCCAGAAATGGGCCGGCAATTTCTATGTGGATTGCCGGGTTAGAGCATCATTCGACCGAGTGGGTAAACTTTTTCGGATAAAGATGCTCGCCAAAAAAGGGCGCTTGCGGACACGGGATCCGCCACCTGTTTGCGCGTTTTGTGCAATGACGAATGGAGCGACTGGAGCGCGGTTGCGCTTCTGCATGGTGGCTGCGTGCACCTGCGACAGCTGCGCGTAGGATTGCATGTTGTCGGACGCATCCGTCCTCGCGACCTTATCGCCGGGACGTTGAGGAAGGTTGCTTGCTTCGGACGATGACGGATGGCAAGGGTTGGGTCAGCTTTTTTCGAAGGCAATGTCGCGCTGGCGGCCGAGCAGGCTTTCTCCCCCGTCCAGCACCAGCATCTGACCATTGAACGAGGGTGTGGCGAGGATGAAGCGCACGGCATCGGCCAGTTCGGCGGGCGTCGCGCTCCTGCCCAGCGGCGGCGCTGTCCATGCACGCTCGAAGCCTGCTTCGGTCTGTTTGCCGCTGAGCAACGTAATGCCCGGTGCGATGCCGCACACCCGCACGCGACCGCAAAATGCCTGGGCCAGCAGCCGGGTCGCGCCGGCCATGCCGATTTTCGCCACGGTGTAGGAGAAGAAATCCGGATTCAGCGCGGTCACCTTGTGATCGAGCATGTTGATGATGGTACCTGGCTCCTCGCCAAGCGCCTCCGCGAAATCGCGTGCGAGGAAGACTGGCGATTCGAGGTTGGGCCGCAGATGCCACTTCCAGGAGTCCGCATCCATGCTGTGCACCGTGTCGTAGCGAAAGCTCGACGCGTTATTCACCAGCGCATCCACCCGGCCGGACAGTTCGGTCGCTCGCGGGATCACCCGGCTGACTGCGCCCGGGTCCATCAGATCCGCGCAGAGAAGTTCGCACCATCCGCCGGCCAGCCGGATGCGTTCGCGCAGCGCCCCCGCGTCGGCCGCGGATGAATGATAATGCGCGACGATGCGCCAGCCGTCCGATGCAAGAGCCTCGGCGATCGCCGCACCTATCCGGCGCGCGGCCCCGGTGATGAGGACGGTGCGAGTGCCGGTTGCATCAGGCATCGCGCACACGGAAAATCTCGATGCCGGCGGCGGCGGCCTCGTTGAAGATATCCGGTTTCATGACCGAAACCTTGCAGGCCTGAACGCGAGGATTGGAGAAGCAAAGGGCCACCACTTCCTCCGCCAGGCCTTCCAGCAGCGGCGTGTGGGGACGGCCTGGCCACTGCTTCAACGCGAGGCGAACCGGGTCGTAATCGATGAATGGTAAGTCGTGGGAGATCGCGGCATCGGAGTAGGCAAACATCTCGACATTGACGATCAGCCGGGTCGGTCGTTCGGCATGTTGCTCCCAGGGATGCAGGCCGACCCGCGCTTCGGTCTGAACATCACGCAACACGGCGCGCACATGGCTGCGAGCCGCGTTCCACGCCGGCAGATCGTCGCGGTCACAAATTCGCCTGATCCTCGAACGGAAGTTTCTCATCCGGGCCGAAGTAGAGCTGCGCGCATTCGTCCGCCAGAAGGCCGCCTTCCATGACGAGGTCGGAGCGATAGGCGTCACGTATATAGTCCTGGGTACTCAGGTGCCGGTCCTCGAAATACATCTTATGCACCTGGTCGCGTTCGGCGCCGTAAACGATCCGCCCGATCTTCGCCCAGATCGAGGCCATGCTGCACATGCCGCAAGGCTGCAGCGTCGAATACAGCGTGGCGCCACGCAGCTCCCAGTTGCCGATCGCCTTGCCCGCCCGGCGCATTGCGACAATTTCGCCGTGCGCGGTCGGATCGTGGTCCATCTCGGTCTGGTTATGGCCCTCGCCGATGATCTTGCCGTCGAGCACGATGACGCACCCGATCGGCGATCCGCCCGGCTTGCGGTCGCCCGCTTGCCCCAGTTCGATGGCGCGGCGCATGAAGCGCTCGTCGTCTTCGCGGGTGACCTGTTGCATCTAGTAAGGCACCCCGTTTGTGCGGGCCGCAGCGAGTGCGCGCGCATACCACTCGAATTCGTCGAGGAACTTGCCGGACGCACTCACGGCCTTTTCGTCGAGCACCGTGCCGTCTTCCGCGATCGCTTTCTGCACGGCGCCGATCGGCAACAGGCTCGGAATGCTCGGCATGCCAAGCTCGGCCAGCATCATGCGTAACTGCATGGCGGCGCGAACGCCTGCGAACCGGCCGGCGGAATAGCAGACGATTGCGCTGGGCCGCCAGAAATACTCTTCCAGGAAGTAGTCGAGCAGGTTCGAAAGTGCCGGCGGGATGCTGTTGTTGTATTCGCCGCTGACGACCACGAAGCCGTCCGCCTTACGGTAAAGGCGTGCCAGTATTTCAAGGTTTTCCGGCGCCTCGCCAGGCGGATGTTCCTTGTACATCCGGTCGAGCAACGGCAGTTGCAGCTCCATCGGATCGATCAAGACCGGCTCGTGACCACGCTTCCTGAGTTCGGCGACGATGTAGTTTGCCGCCCGGATACCGATCCGGTCGCGCCTGACGGAGCCGAGAAGTACCGGTATCTGCAACGCCATGGGCGGGCCCTCCGAGAGGATCAGAACCCGGTGAACCCAACCTCGGGGTTAGGAGTTCCACGGTCGTCGCTCAGGCTGCGAGTAGCTGCGCGTCTGGTTGCCTTGGCCTCGAGCACTGGCCGACCGTGCTTGCCACGCGGTGAGGCGGCAGTTGGTGCAGCAGCCACAGCTTGCGGGTGGCGCATGCTGGGTGCCGCACCACGCATCGAGAGCAGCAGGAAGGTGATATCGTTGCGGCTCAGATCGATCGCTGCGTCGGTCGGGGTCTGGCCAAGCACGTTCTTCGAATCGAGCTGTGCGCCGCGGTTCAGCGCGTCTTTCGCGGCGGAAAGGTCGCCGCGGTTGATGGCGTCGAACAGGGCGTCGTTGGGGGACATCTCGGCTGCGACGCGATCGGACGGGATCACCGCCGAATCCGGATCGGGCTCGGCGCCCGGAATGGCGGCGGGTGGCACCTCCGGCTTGGTATCTTCCTTCTTTTCTGGAGTCTTGCTGGTGTCGGCGCTGTGGACGCCGCTGTAGTTGCTTGGCCCGAGATTATTGCTCTGGCCCGGTCCCTGGCCGCCGTAGCTCAGCTGCGCGAATGCAGGTGTCGCTGCAAGCGAAACGAACACCAGGGCGAGGAGCGTTGATGCGGTTTTCATGGCGCGCTTATAGCCTAATCACCGTCCCTGATGAAGCCGTGTCGCAAGCTCGACGAGGATTGCGGCTGTCGCTCCCCAGATGTCGTGCTCGGGATGCGGCCACACCCAGTATTCCCGTCCCACCCCGCCCAGCATCGCTGATCGTCGCTGCGGCGCCTCCGGGTCCAGCAGCACGGCCAGCGGCAGCTGGAACACGGCGTCGACCTCATGCGGAGAAGGCTCGGCGACGAAGCCCGGACTCAAAAGGGCGAGTACCGGGGTAACCAGGAACCCCGTACCGGTGACGTGGTCGCGCAGCCGGCCGGTGACTTCCACATGACCGGGTTCGAGCCCGACCTCTTCGAAGGCTTCGCGCAGCGCCGCAGCCTCGGGGTCCGCATCGCCTGGATCGATCCGGCCGCCCGGAAAGCTGACTTGGCCCGAGTGGCGGCGCAGCTGCGCGGTGCGTTTGGTGAGCAGAACGCCGGGTGCGGGACCAAGCACAATGCCGACCAGCACGGCTGCTGCAATCAAATCTACCGAGTGGTCGACGGTTGGATGGCTTGCCGCGGTGTCGGGCCGGCCGGATAGCAGTCGGCGTAGCTCAGCGTCCGTGAACAGTGCTCAAGCCTCGCCCGGCGGCAGATCCCCGAGCGGAAAAAACACGCCGCTGCTCCATACACCAAGCTTGGGTCGTCCTTCGACCATGCCGGGCACCGCGACGGCCACAAGCTCGTAGTAGACGGGGCGCACGATCCGCGCCTCGAGGGGCAGGCCACCGGCGCCGGGCCGTATCTGGATGTAAGGCACCGGCTCGCAGGTCAGCGCGTTGTGCGAGATGCGGATCGGGTGCTCCGGTCCGGCGGTCACCACCTGATCGACGTTGGTGCGGAACGACAGGCGCTGCCGGGGGCCGCTGCCACAGCACCACTCCATCTCCACCGCCAGCCAGGGCGTATCCTCGACCTGGATGCGGCCACGCTCGACCGGCGTCTCGAGCCAGTAGTCTCCCGCCTCGTCGCGCTTCAGCACGCTGGAAAACAGGCAGACAAGCTCCTTCCGGCCGATCGTACTACCGCGATAGAGCCAGCTGCCGTCGCGCCGGATCAAGAACGGCATGTCGCCGCATTCGACCTGCCTGCGCGCCGGAGGCTGCGTCCTGGCAATGTCGTGCCCCTCGGCCGCGTCGGCCGGATCGCGCTGCGCGGAGCTGGTCTGAAGCGCTGCCGTCAAGACTTGTGCACCTTCCCGGCTGCCACCGGCTTGGCACGGACGTGGACGTTGAGGGCGATGTTCTTGGTCGGAAGCATCCTGCACATCAGCCGCATATAGGTAGCCGGACGGGTCCGATGTAAGGCTGAACGACGCAGATTGACGGCTTGCGCGTTTGGTTTGTGTCCTAGATGCAAACGGAACAGCGTGTCCTAGATGCAATCCGAACCGGGGGCTCCGACATGGTAAGGACACTGGGCGCGACGTCAGGGGCCACACCAGGGAGAAGCACCGCTTGCAGGACACTCTGATCGCCGATGCGGACGCACTCGCCGCCTCGGTCGGCGCGGCGAGGCGGGAAATTGGCCGGGTCATCTTCGGCCAGGACGAGGTGGTCGAACAGACACTCGTGGCGCTGCTCGCCGGCGGCCACGCGCTGCTCGTCGGCGTGCCTGGTCTCGGCAAGACCCTGCTGGTGGACACGCTCGGCACGGTGCTCGGCCTCGATCGCAGGCGGGTGCAATTCACGCCGGACCTAATGCCGGCCGACATCACCGGAAGCGAAGTGCTGGAGGAGGGCGAGAACGGCCGCCGCAGCTTCCGCTTCGTGCCTGGCCCGGTGTTCTGCCAGTTGCTTATGGCCGACGAGATCAACCGCGCCAGCCCGCGTACGCAATCGGCCCTCCTGCAGGCCATGCAGGAGCGGCGCGTTGCCGTCGGCGGCGTCGACCATGCCCTGCCGGCACCGTTCCATGTGCTGGCGACGCAGAACCCGATCGAGCAGGAGGGCACCTACCCACTGCCGGAAGCTCAGCTCGACCGG
>CAZZVF010000046.1:0-13673 GCA_964657355.1 uncultured Buchnera sp. | reverse complement strand
CGGGCGATGACGCTCGCCGCCGCCGCGATGCTTATCCCTGCCGTCCATTTTAGAGAGCCACTGGCAGGGATCCCGGGATTGGCGTTGGTTGGTGCAGTCTTTGCCTGGATACGTTTTCGCCTAACAGACCCCAGTGGACCGGTATATTTGCGGCCCGGCTACGCAACCGCCGTCCTTGTCGTGCTGACGGCTGTTGTGGTGGGCATAGGCGTCCTGATGGGATTAGATTCCGCGACGGAAAGCTAGTCATAGCGTCGCATAAACTCAATTCACGGCGAGAATAGTTGCAGGTCCTGGATCTGCCGTGTCTGGTTATCCCAGACATCGCAAGCCAGGCCCGAAGTTGATGATTCCAAGGTCGGAAACTTCTTCTAGCGACTGCGGAATTTGTATACCTTCAGTTGCAGGAAGCCTTTCAAGGCGCGGTTCTTTGCGCCTGGACGGCCTGTCCGTCGATCTCGCCGGTCAACAACGCCTGGGCATTCGTTTGCCGGTCGTTCCAGACGATCTTCAATGTGCCGGAATGCCCGTCTGCGGTCACCGCGACATGCGCTTCGATGGCACCGTCCAGTTGGTCCCAGTCGAGCGTCCCTGTTATTGCAAGATCCTGTGTCCACCGCAGACGATCGAGATGCAGCGTGTAGCCGCGCGGCGTCGGCGACAGGTGGAAACGGCCACCGCGCAGGCCGAGATCGGTGCCGCTCAACGTGACGTAATAGCGTGCGAGTGCGTCGCCCACGGTCTCCGCCGCGGCGGATGCGAGGCGTAATTGCTCCGGATCGGCCGCGTTGCCGGAAAGCGCTTCGGCGGGCGGAACCTCGCGCCAATGCCGCACAAATGCGGAAACGGTGCGGATCGGCCGTCCGTGCAGCGCGCAGGACGTGTCACCGGGATCGCCGCCGGTCGCCACGAAGTTCAGCACGATCGGCCCGACGCAACGCGTGAGATCGCTGCCATAGGGTGGGATGTAGACGCCGCCATCGCCGATGGCCGTCTCGTGCCCGGCATTGCGCACCACCACGAACCAGGCCTCCGGGAACAGCGCCGTCGTCTCGGCACCCTCCTTTGGCGAGGTGACGGTATCCAGTTCGCCGGACAGCACCAGCACCGGCACCTTCGGGAATGCGGTTCCAGGTGACACGGGCGCACCCGGCCGGGCCCATTCGGGCGCCGCCGGCCATTCGCTGCAGGTATCGAGCGATTCGGGGTCCTGCGGCGCGCCCATGGCTTCGGCCAGGGTGAATGGCGTGTAGACATCCGGATCGCTCGCCTGCTTGGCGGCGAGCGATCGCACAAGCTGATCGCGTCGGCTGCCGAACGGCGCCCGCATGTCGAACAGCTGATGGTAGTCGGCGCACAGGACCGCATCGGACAGGCCATAGCTGAACGCAGTGGCGGCGCCGCCCGAGGCATTGCCCGCCTCGGCCTCTGCAACCAGGCGCAGCAGCGGAAGCGCATCGCCGCTTTCGAGATAGGCGCGACCGCCCGCATCGAGGTCGCGGTAGGCAACCAGGTTGTTGCCGACATTGTAGATGACCAGGAACAGTGCCCCGGCATCCGCCTTCACGTGCCGTAACGCGCCGTTGATACCCGGCGCCATGCCGCTGACCGGGTGGGCGCGAAGGCGGGCGAGCAGGGCCTGGAACCGCTCGGTGACGCTGGTCGGCAGCGCCGCACAGGCCGGCGACCGGGCACAGACGCGTTCCAGGGCTATCGGCCCATTTTCGATCTCGGTGGAGAAGTAGGGCGTGCCCCCTAGGGTCGGATAGGCGCTATCGAGCACGAGCGTGCGCACCAGATCGGGGTGCCGGGCGGCGAAGACCTGGCCGAAGAACGTGCCATAACTGTCGCCGTAATAGTCCACCGGGCCTGTCGCGAGGGCCTGCAGCACCGCCGCCATGTCGTCGGCCGCGTAGGTCGAGCTGTACAGCCATGCCGTCTTGCCCAGCTGCCAGCCGCAGGCACGCACGGCGGCTAGACCGAACGGGCCGCCTTTCAGCCCCTTCTGCAAGGCGGGACAATCGATCGCGCCCGACTTGCCCGTGCCGCGCTTGTCGATCAGCAGGATGTCGCGCCGGTCACGCAGCGGGGCGAACAGGCGAACATAGCCGTCGCGCGAGCCGGTGGTGGCGTAGCCGGGGCCACCTTCCTGCGCCGCGATGGTGCCGAGTTGCGGCTGCGACTGGTCGGTATGGCGGTAGAGTTCGAAACCGACCGTGATGCTGCCGGAGACCCGGCCTTCGGGGTCGATCGGGCGCACCAGGCTGCCGCACAAGCCGTCGTAGACCTTTTCGCAATGCGCGAGGGTCAAACTGCCGACCTGCACTGGAGGTGCATACGGATGCGGCAAGTAAGGGCCCTGCGCCACGGCCCGGTCGGAGCCGCCGGCACACCATGCAAGCACTGCTAGAAGCGGTGCGAAGAGCCGGATTGCGGGACGCATGGCAGTGCTTAGCCGCCGTCAGCCTCGCATTGCAATGCGTTCATCGTCCCGAAATGTGAGACTCTTGGCGCTTCCTCAGGAGTCGGGCACCGCGTGCTGCCTGAGGATGTCGAGATCGCAATATTGCAGGGCTGCGAAATGACAGGCCCGCAGGACGACTTTCGGGGCGCAACCGGCCTCCAGCGCCTCCTGCCAGCGCGGCGCGCACAGGCACCATTGTTGACCGGGCAGTACTCCCGGGAAGGCGTATTCCGGCCGCGGCGTGCTCAGATCGTTTCCCCGGCTGCGGCTGAAGGCGAGAAATTCGGCGGTCATGACGGCGCAAATTGTATGGCTGCCGACATCGCCCAGGCCGGTCTCACAGCAGCCGGTGCGGGTGAAACCGGTCAGCGGGTCGATCGAGCAGGTCGCCAGCGGACCACCCAGCACGTTACGCGCGCTTCGCTCTCTATCTCCGCCTGTCGCATCGAGTGGCATAATCTAGCTCACTGAAATACTGGGCCGCATCCTAGCACGGCAGTCTAGTACAACCGGGACGGCTTTTCCCGAGGCGGAAGGATTGCTAGCGGGACCGTGCGATGAGGATCAGCACGATCAGGACGAGCGCCACGCCCTGCAGCAAAACGCGGCTGCGCATGAGTGCGTTGGAGCGTCGCGAATTGCCGCCTCTCGCCACGCCCACCATGCCGGCTCCAAGCACGCCGACCACGCCGAGCATCACGATGAGCAGGAGAATCCCGAGGATTGTCGTCATGCAAGACAGATAAGGCCACGCAGCCTGTTGTGCACCCTGCTGTTCACGACTGTGTCGCGCGTCCCTGCATGGCTCCCGCGTTACGAAGTGTCCGGCATCGCGCGGGAGGATTGCGCGCCTGTCCGGCCTGTGCAGGTTTGCCGCCATGCCGAAATTGCTAACCATCCTACTGGCAGCTTTGTGCCTCGCGGTGCCTGGCCTGATCACCGGCACCCTGGCAGCGCGCGCCCAGATCCCAGGGCCGCAGGCCCACTCGTCCAACGCTCCTCAGCCCGCGCCGGCAGTCCCTGCGCTGAGCCAGGCCGAGGCGCGGCAGCTGACCGATCTGCTGAACGATCCGCAGAAGCGCGCCGCGTTCACGGCGACCCTGCAGACCCTCGCCAAGGCAACGGCCGCCGTTGCACCACCACCGAAGCCGGCGGTTCCGCTGGCGCCTGACAGCATTGGTGCGCAGGTCCTGACGGAGAGCTCCGCGTGGTTGCGGGGCCTTTCAGCCCAGTTCGTCACGTTCGGCCATGTCCTTGTCAATCTGCCATCCGTCTGGGTGTTCACCAAACGCACGCTGCAGGACCCGGTGCTGCGGCAGCGCGCGCTGGACACCGCCTGGCGGCTGGCCGTGATCCTTGCAGCCGCCATCGCAGCCGAGTTCGCCACCGCGTTCGTGTTGCGGCGACCAATGCGGGCCGTGGCCGGAATGGCACCGGGCAATGGCGAAACGGCTGGCGATCGCGCGTCGGATGCTGCGGCGGATGCTGCAGCTGACGATGCCGCCGAGCGGGCGGACAAGGAAGCTGAAGTTCGGGCCGACGCCGAGGCCATCGAACAGGAAGACCGTGTTCCCGAGGCGCCGTCTCCGCTCGACGCGACCGACTTCGATCCCACTCCGCCCGTGTCCGCCGGAATTGCCGCTTCGGTTCAGGAACACGTGCGGCACCGCCGTTTCGAGCGCACCTTGCGGGCGCTCAAGCGGCTGCCGTTCGTGATGATGGTTTTCGTGCTCGACCTGCTGCCGCTCGGCGTGTTCATCGGCGTCGGCTATTTCGGCACCATGCTGGCCGCGCCGCAGATCCAGGACATCCTGCAGGCCGCGATCCTCGCCTATGCGGTGTGCCGGCTGGCGACCAGTGTCACCCGCATGTTCGTCTCGCCCGACGCGCCCCGCCTGCGGATGGTGCACACCTCGGACCAGGGCGCCGCCTACGCCGTCGTCACGGTCAGGCGCATCTTCGCAGTCAGCGCGTTGGGCATTGCCGCCGCCAATATCGGCCACATCTTCGGCCTGCCACAGCAGGCGACCGACGCGTTCCTGAAGAGCGTGTTCCTGGTCGTGCACCTGTTCCTGGTCATCGTGGTACTGCAATGCCGAGGGGCGGTGGCACGTCAAATCCGCGGTCATGGCGATCCGCATACCGCCGCTTTTCGCGTGCGATCCCGTCTCGCCTCGATCTGGCACTTCACTGCCATCTTCTACATCGTCGGCCTCTGGCTCGTCTGGGCTGCCGAAGTGCGCCACGGCTACCTGCGCATCTGGCACGTGTTCCTGATCAGCTGCGGGGTGCTGATCGTGGCCCGCCTGCTATCCATTGTCATCCTGGGCGCCCTGGATCGCGCCTTCCGCGTCTCGGCCGCCTTGCAGGAGCGCTACCCCGGCCTGGAAGCGCGCGCCAACCGCTACTACCCGCTGCTGCGCGCCACGGTTTCCACCGTGCTGGTGTTGGTCACCTGCCTGGCGCTGCTCCAGGCCTGGGGCATCGACACGCTGTCCTGGTTCGGCGCGCGCGCCCTCGGGGGAAAACTGGTTTCCGCCGTGGTGACCATCCTGATAGCAGCGTTGATTGCAGTGGCAATCTGGGAAGGCGTGAACGCCTCGCTGGACCGCCATATCGCCCGGCTGACCCGCGAGGCGCAGATGGTGAAATCTGCACGCTTGCGCACGCTGCTACCGATGCTGCGGACCGGATTGCTCACCACGCTGGTCGGCATCTTCGGCCTCACGGCGCTGTCCGAAATCGGCGTGAACATCGCACCATTGCTCGCCGGCGCAGGCATCCTCGGCGTCGCCATCGGCTTCGGCTCGCAGAAGCTGGTGCAGGACTTCATCACCGGCATCTTCCTGTTGCTGGAAAACGCCATGCAGGTCGGCGACACGGTGACGGTGGCGGGCCTGTCCGGATCGGTGGAGAACCTTTCGATACGCACCATGCGGCTGCGCGCGGGCGACGGTTCGGTGCACATCATCCCATTCAGCTCCGTCTCCACGGTGACCAACGTCAACCGCGGCATCGGCAATGCGGCCGTGACCGTGACGGTACCGTTCGACGAGGATACCGACCGGGTTAGCGAGGTGCTCGGCGACGTCGCCCGCTCCATGCGCAACGAGCCCCGCTTTGCCGACATGATGCGCAGCGACTTGCAGCTTTGGGGCGTCGACCGGGTGGCCGACGGAACGGTTACCATCGTCGGGCAGATCGTATGCACGGATAGCGGGCGCTGGGGCGTGCAGCGCGAGTTCAACCGGCGCGTGGCGCTGCGCTTCAAGAAGCTGGGGCTGCGCATCGCGACACCGGTGCAAACGGTCTATAACCACGCTGCGGCCGATGGTGCCAACGCACCCCCGATCGCTTCGAGCGACGCGGAACCGGTGCCGGAGACGGTCAAGGAGTCGCCGCAGCCGCAGGCGCTGGGGAACACCTCATGAGACAGACCATTCGCGAAATCGAAAACGCATTAGTAGGCCGGGGCTTCGCGCATGTGGACGCCCCGTCGATGCAGGCGGTGCTGGCGGCGCATGGGCTCGCGGACTGGAGCGACTTTGCAGCGAGTTGGGACGATCTCGGCGTCGATACCTACATGGCCGATGGCGGCCGCTACCGGCGCCGGCGCTATGCAGCTTTCTCCGTCGATCCGACCGGCATCCGGCGCAAGCCGCACCAGCCGCATTACCAGAGCCGCGACTACAATGCGCTCAATGGTGGCCTGGCACGCTGGTTCGAGCCGGTGCGCGACGACATTGCCGAACATCCCGCCCTGCGCGCTGTGCTGAGCGCGTGCCTCGACATCTTCACACCGGCTACGCCCGACGCCGTCCGCCCGCGATCCTGGCACGTGGAGCTGCACCAGTTCCGCATCGAGGCTAAGACCGGCGAGGCGGGCGAGCCGACGCCGGAGGGCATGCATCGCGACGGCGTGGACTGGGTGCTCGTCATGCTGGTGCGGCGCTGCAACGTGGCCAGCGGCGAGACTTCGATCCACGACCTGCAGCGCCGCCCGATCGGCAGCTTCACGTTGTCGCAGCCGATGGAAGCAGCCCTGGTCGATGACGGGCGGGTGTTTCACGGCGTGACAGCGGTGACGCCGGTCGATGCGGATGAGCCGGCCTATCGCGACGTGCTGGTCGCCACATTCCGACGGGAGTAGTGCATGCCCACGACGAAAGCCTCGCCATGAATCGCGCCCTTGCCGTGGCCGCCGCCGCCGCAACAATCGTCATTGCCGGTCTGGCCGTTGCCGTTTTCATGCCGCGGATCCCGCAACCGGAGCGCGTCGTGGTCGGCGGCCCGTTCCAGCTGCTCGACGGCGGGGGGCATACCGTCACCGACCGTGATTTCCGCGGGCGCTGGATGCTGATCTATTTCGGCTACACGCATTGCCCGGACGCCTGCCCGACAACGCTGTCCGATCTCGCCTCCGCCATCGACAAGCTTCCTGCGGCGGACCGCGCGCAGGTCGCGCCGCTATTCATCACCGTCGATCCCGCGCGCGACACGCCTGCCGTCATGGGCAACTACGCACACGCTTTCGGTGCCGAGTTCACCGGCCTTACGGGCAGCGACGAGCAGATCGCAGCCGCCGAACGCGGCTTCCGGGTATTTGCGCAGAAGCATCCACTCAAGGGCAACGACTACGCAATGGATCACAGTTCGGTCATCTACGTGATGGGGCCTACGGGAAACCTCGCCGGTCTGCTCGATACCGGCATGAAGCCGGCCGAGATGGCGCAACGCCTGCGCGAACTGGGCGTCTGACACGGCGCGGGATGCTCAAACGCGAACTCGCGTGGCGCGACCCGGCTGAGATATTCGCAGCGTTCGCCGACGATCCTTATGTGGCCTGGTTCGACAGCCAGGGCCCCGTCGACCTGCGCTCACGCTTCAGCATGCTCGCCGTGCAGCCGTTCAGCGTTCTTGCCGGCGAGGACGGCGGCTGTACGGTCGATGGATCGCCCCGGGAGGAAAATGCTTTCGGCGTCCTGGAAGAAATGCTTGCAGAGCACGGTGGCGCCTGCACTGAAGCTGATTTCCCTTTCACCGGCGGGGCGGCTGGGTTCATCGGCTACGAGATGGGGGCGGTGCTCGAGGATGTTCCGCGCAACCACAACGCCACGCTGGACATGCCTGACCTTGCCATCGGTTTTTACGACCTGGTGTTCGGCTTCGACCGCCGGGAGCAACGCTGCTGGCTGTTCTCCTCGGGGTTACCCGCGGCGAAGGGGGCGGCACGCAGGTCGCGCGCCGAGGAGCGTGCCAGGCAGGCGCTGACGATTCTCGATCAATGCGAGGCACGCGTTGCGCCACCGCCGATCAAGCTGGAATGGCAGCGGGAAACCAGCAAGGTCGCGCACATTGCGCGTGTGCAGCGCACGCTTGGCTACATCACGGCGGGTGACATTTATCAGGCGAACATCGCGTCGCGCTTTCTGGCAGCAACTCCGCCTGGCGCAAGCGCGGCACAGCTGCATCTCGCCCTCCGCGCGAAAAACCCCGCTCCGTTCGGTGCCTTTGTCGCCTGTGGCGAGCGGCTGAGCATCGCGAGCGTCTCGCCGGAGCGCTTCATCAGCCTGGCTGCCGACGGCACGATCGAGACGCGCCCGATCAAGGGAACCCGGCCGCGCGGTGCGACGCCCGAACAGGACCGTGCGTTGCGGCAAGAGCTCGAGGCGAGTGCCAAAGACCGTGCCGAGAACCTGATGATCGTCGATTTGCTGCGCAATGATATCGGCCGCGCCGCCGCTTTCGGCAGCGTGAGCGTGCCCGAGTTCTGCGCGGTGGAAAGCTTTGCGCATGTGCATCACCTGGTCTCGGCCGTGCGTGGCACGCTGCGGCAGGGCGCGACGGCCGTCGATCTGCTGCGCGCAAGTTTTCCGGGCGGTTCCATTACCGGCGCTCCGAAAATTCGCGCTATGGAAATCATCGCCGAACTCGAGGGTGCGGCACGCGGGCCATATTGTGGCAGCGTTCTCTGGATCGGCTTCGATGGCGCCATGGACAGCAACGTCGCCATTCGCACCCTGACGATCACACCCACGACGATTGCGGTTCAGGCCGGCGGCGGCATCGTCGCGGATTCCGATCCTGCCGAAGAATACGAAGAGATGATGACCAAGGTCCGGCCGCTGCTGCGGGCGTTCGGCTCGATACCGGATGAAGCGGGACCGCAATGAGCGTCGTATGGCTCAACGGCGTGTTGCTGGACGAAGGGGTGGCACGCATCGATCCCGCCGACCGCGGTTTCACGCTCGGCGACGGCGTGTTCGAGACGATCCGTGCACAATCCGGCAAGACGCTGCATCTGCCTCGCCATTTCGCCCGCCTGCGTTCGGGTGCCGAAGCCGTGGGCATTGTTTGCACATGGACCGACGAGGCGATCGCGGCCGCCATGCACGATATGCTCGCGGCGAACAAGCTGGACGATGCCGCGCTACGCCTGACGCTGACCCGCGGCCTTGCCCCTCGCGGTGTCCTGCCCACCGGCGCAAGTCAGCCGACTATGCTGATTTCTGCCGGTGCTTTGCCGGCACAGGCCGCTCCGGCGCGCCTCATTGTCTGCAACACCACGCGGCGCAACGAACACTCTCCACTGTCGCGCATCAAGTCACTGAACTACCTCGACAGCATTCTGGCCAGGCGCGAAGCGGCGGCCCGCGGCGCCGACGACGCGCTCCTGATGAACACCGCCGGCACCATCGCCGAAGCGACCGCCGCGAACCTCGTGCTGCTTTTGGATGGGCGCGCCGTAACGCCTTCCACGGCAGACGGCGCGCTGCCCGGCATTGCGCGCGGGCTGCTTCTGCAAGCCGGATGGGTCAGCGAAGCCCGGGTCGCAGTCTCGATGCTTGCAGTGGCCGAAGGAGCACTCCTGGTCAATGCACTAGGAAGCCGCCTGGTGTCCTCGATCGATGCAATGGAGCTGGACTGTGACCACCCCGCCTTGCGGGCCGTGGCCGAGTTTCTCCGCAACGCCGGCTGACGATCCTTCGGCAGCTTGGTACCTGATGGTGTTCTCGTTCCGGTTACGTTATGGAATGGTGTTTACCGCGATCGGATAGGACATGGTCAACCTCGCCTACTTCGCCTTTGTTCTACGCGTTACAGCCGTTACGGCGGCGATGGGCCAGTCCGCCGCGGCGACCACCTACACCTACCAGGCTATCGCGGTCCCCCCAGGCTTACGAGACATGGGTCGCGAGCTTATCCGATGACGGCGCGGTCGTCGGCTACTACTGGGACATCAACTACCGCACACGCGGCTTCTTGATGAAGAACGGCGTATACACCAACATCGACGGTCCTGGCCTCCTGCCCACGATGCCAACTGCCATCAACAACAAGGGCGATGTCATCGGGAATTATTCGGAGAACTCATCCGACAGAGGCTTCCTGCTGCACAACGGAAAGCTCACGACGATCGCCTATCCAACGGCCGCAGCAACGATTTTGGTCGCCATCAACGATGCGGGCATCATTGCAGGCAACTGGTTCGACAAGGCCGGAAGGCCGCACCCCTTTCTGGACGATCACGGTATCCTCACAACCATTCCGGTCGATCCAGCCGGCACACAGCAACTCGCGCTGGCTGCCAAAAATGTCGTCGCAGGCACCATGAAACGCCACGGTGCCCTGAATGGCTAGGCCTTCAAGGCAGGTCGGGTCGTAGCAATCCGAGTTCCTGAAGCGGTCGTATCAGGCGCACACGCAATCAGCTCGCACGGCATGATTGCCGGCACCTATTCGACAGCGGGATCGTCGATTACCCATGGCTACACGTTCTTCCACCACGCCATCGGCACCATCGACTATCCTGGCGCGACGACGACAAATCTGCTGGCCATCAACGACGCAGGCGTCGTCGCAGGCTATGGCGCAGACGAGATGTTTCAGAACCTGACTGCGTTTTCCTATCATGCCGGCGTGTTCTCCGCCGTGGCGCCGCCGGCCGCGACAAGCAGCGTCGTGCCGGTGGCGATCAACAGAAGCGGTCAGATACTCGGGACGGATGTCGAAGGATCCGCACTGAATGCGTTCCTGGCGACACCTCAAAACTAATCGGACAAGAACTCTCCAGGCTTTTGACCCGGAGAGCGTAATACGTTGCGCCCAAGAATTCGGCTGAAGCTAAGTATTCATGGCGTCGAAGAAATCCTGGTTCGTCTTGCTGTATTTCAGCTTGTCGAGCAGGAAGTCCATGCCGTCGTTCGCACCCATCGGGTTCAGGATGCGGCGCAGCACCCACATCTTGGACAGCGTGCTCTTCTCCACCAGCAGCTCCTCCTTGCGGGTGCCGCTCTTGGTGATGTCGATGGCCGGGAAGGTCCGCTTGTCGGACAGCTTGCGATCGAGAATGATCTCGCTGTTGCCGGTGCCTTTGAACTCTTCGAAGATCACCTCGTCCATGCGGCTGCCGGTATCGATCAGCGCAGTGGCGATGATGGTGAGGCTGCCGCCTTCCTCGATGTTTCGTGCGGCACCGAAGAAGCGCTTCGGGCGCTGCAGGGCGTTGGCGTCCACACCGCCGGTCAGCACCTTGCCGGATGACGGGACGACCGTGTTGTAGGCGCGCGCCAGGCGGGTGATGCTGTCGAGCAGGATCACCACGTCGCGCTTGTGCTCGACCAGCCGCTTGGCCTTCTCGAGGACCATTTCGGTGACCTGAACGTGGCGCGTCGCCGGCTCGTCGAAGGTGCTGGCGACAACCTCGCCTTTCACCGTGCGGGCCATGTCGGTCACTTCCTCGGGCCGCTCGTCGATCAGCAGGACGATGAGGAACACTTCGGGGTGGTTGTTGCTGATGGCGGTGGCGATGTTCTGCAGCATCACCGTCTTGCCGGTGCGCGGCGGTGCCACGATCAGGGCGCGCTGGCCCATGCCGATTGGCGCCACCAGGTCGATCACCCGCGGCGTGTTGTCCTTCTGGGGACCTTTCGCGACGGACTGGAAGTTCTCCATTTCCATCTTCAGCCGCCGCTCGGGATAGAGCGGCGTCAGATTGTCGAAGTTGATGCGGTGGCGCACCGCCTCAGGCGGCTCGAAATTGACGTTGTCGAGCTTGGACAGGGCAAAGTAGCGCTCGCCGTCGCGCGGGGCGCGGATCTGGCCATCCACCGTGTCGCCCGTGCGCAGGCCGTAGCGGCGCACCTGGGTCGGGCTGACATAGATGTCGTCGGGGCCCGGCAGGTAGTTGCTTTCCGGACTGCGCAGGAAGCCGAAGCCGTCGGGCAGGATTTCGAGCGTGCCGTCGCCGTTGATCGGCTGGTCGCTCTCGGCGAGGTTCTTCAGGATCGCGAACATCATGTCCTGCTTGCGCAGGCTCGATGCGTTTTCGATCTGGAGCGATTCGGCGAAGCTCAGCAGGTCGGCCGGTGATTTGGCCTTGAGTTCTGCGAGATGCATTAAGGAGTGGCCTCAGGGATACAAGTTGGGTGGATTGGCTCGATGTCGGCAAGCGGGATGTTGGCAAGCGGGGAGATCAAGCTGGTCGATCGAACAAATGGCCAGGTGGTTTGAGCAAACCGGCCGTCCGACGACGGCAGCGCAGGGCGCGCGTTCGGCAAGGCCCCCGATGCTGGTATTCGCGACGGGCGCGAACGGTACGGCCGGAGGGTTGGGGAGGTCCGCAGCCGAACCATGGCGCGGAGAGCGCCACAACTGGCACAAAGCAGGTGCGCCTTCAAGACTTTATCATGGTTATTTGAATGAAAGCCACAATGCAGCGATTCGTCAGAACGGCTGCACCACCACCATGATGACGATGATAACCATCAGGATAGCCGGCACTTCGTTCATCACCCGGTAGAAGCGCTGCGGCTTCTCGTTGCGGTCGGCGAGAAAGTTGCGCCGCCACTTGCTCTGCATGCCATGGGCGCCGGCGAGCAGGAATACCGAGGCGAGCTTCACGTAGAACCAGCCGGCATGCCAGTCGACCAGCCCGGGCGTCAGCGCGAGCACGATGCCGAACAGGAAGGTGGCCATCATCGCCGGGTTCATGATGAGCTTGAACAGCTTGTATTCCATCACCTTGAACCGCTCGCTGGCCTCGCTGCCGGGCGCCGCCTCGCAGTGATACACATACAGGCGCGGGAGGTAGAGCAGCCCTGCCATCCAGGCGATGATGGCGATGATGTGGAGCGCCTTGGTCCACGGATAGAAATGCAGGAAGAACGGCACGTTCACGCGGCACGCTCCAGCATGGCGGCGTTGAACAGGGCCGGGAGTTCGGCAAGGCTGCGCACCACGGCGTAGGCGCCGAGAATATGCGGGCCTGGGACGGGCTCGTCCGGGGCGAAGGCAATACACCGCATGCCAGCCGCTTCGGCAGCCGCTATCCCGGGTGCGCTATCCTCCACCACGATGCAGGCGCTCGGTGCTATGCCCTGTATGGCCGCAACAGCCAGGAACAGGTCGGGCCAGGGCTTGCCGCGCCCGACATCCCGGGCGCTGTGGACGCGGCCGGCAACGAGTGGTGCGAGCCCCGTGCGGCCGAATTTCTCGGCCATTTCCTCGTGCGAAGAGTTCGATGCAATCCGGTACGGCAGGCCTAGGGCTGCCGTGGCGCGCAAGACATCGCCAGCGCCGGGCACCGCATCGATCCGATCGGCCATGGCGACCATCAGGCGGTTCTGCAACTGCAGCGGCCATTTGTCGGGCAGCGCACGGCCGAGCTCGCGTTCGAAGATCGGCTGCAGATCGGACCAGCGCAGGCCGGTGAACAGCTTTGCCTCATTGGCAATCATCGGCCAGCCGAGACGATTGGCTTCCTCCGCGATCACGCCGCGGGAGACCGGCTCGCTATCGATCAGGACACCGTCGCAATCAAAGATGACGAGGCCAAGCGGCGCCTCGCCTGGGTTACTATTGAAGACAGCGGGGCGCAGCGCCGCCTCGCTCATGCGGCCTCCCGCAAGGGGACGGGTAGGGCGACGGGAGGTGGTGAGACCTCCGTTACGGCAGTGTCACGCATAGGGCAATCGCGGTGATTCCCGGGGCACGAACGGGCGCCTTCGAAGCTGCACATGCCTGCGCCACGCCGGCGGGCGGTGTCGATCATGCCGGCCAGAGCATCGATGAACGCCGGATCGTCGTTCTGCGCAGGTGCCCGGTAGTAGCCGGGAACGCCCATTTTCTCAGCCAGGTCGCGATACTCGACATCGAGTTCGACCAGCGTTTCGGAATGCTCGGAAACGAAGGCGATCGGCACCACCAG
>CAZZVF010000045.1:0-13736 GCA_964657355.1 uncultured Buchnera sp. | reverse complement strand
CGAGCCAGGGAATGCCGAAGCGGTCGACGAGCATTCCGAACCGTTCGGCCCAGAATGTCTTCGCAATCGGCATTCGGACTGTGCCGCCTGCGGACAGCGCGGCAAACACGCGGTCCGCATCGCCTGCATCGTCGATGACGAGCGAGACCGAGAAGCCCTTCGGACTTTCCTGCATGCCGGGTGGAGCATCCGAGCCCATGAGTATCGTGTTGCCGATGGCAAGTGTCGTGTGCATGACCTTGCTGTGCCATTCCGGCGGCACCTGGCCCGCCATCGGCGACCCACCGAAATTGTTGGTCATGCCGCGAACGCCACCGATCGCCTTCTCATAGAAGGTGAAGGCTTCTTCGCAATCTCCGTTGAAGCTGAGGTATGGGCTGACTTGCATGGTTTCCTCCCTGGTTACGGCCGTCGCGTCAGGTGCCCCCCGACTCTTGTAGCAGCTCGGCCAGATACTGCTTCCACGCGTTCGCCCAGGTATGGGTGCCATGCCCGTGCGTCAGATCGCTGACCGGCAGCAGAACGAACTTTCCATGTTTGAGGTCATGCACCCTCTGCTCGGCAATGCCGAGTTCCGGCGGGTTGATGAAGTCGTCGGCGGAATTCACCCACATGACCGGCACCTCGATTGAAGCCAGTCTGGCCGAAGGATCGTAGTCGCGCGATGCATCGAGCTGGTACATCGCGTCGTTCGCGTCGGTCGACGCGAGCTCGGTCTGCATGAATTTGTCGAGGTAGGCGTCTGCCGCGTCACGGGTTGGGAACTTGTTCTGCATCAACCGTGGCGCACTGCCTGCAATAAGAACGATATCGGCCATCGTGCGAAGCGCGGCCTGCGGCTCCTTGGTGTAGTCGCCGGCCTTCCAATCCGGATCGTCCTTGACCGCTTCGATGGACATCTCGCGCCACATCCTGTTGCGGCCGGCAATCTGCACTGGATTGCAGGCCAGCGGCATGAGCGCATCCGCGAAGCCGGGGTAGGCTTCGCCCCACACGAAACTATGCATGCAGCCCATCGACGTTCCCACGATGAGCCGCAGGTGGTTCACGCCGAGCGCCTGCGTCAGCACCAAATGCTGGGCCTCGACCATGTCGGTGTAGCCATAATGCGGAAAATGCGCGTGCAGGCCGTCGCTCGGCTTGCTCGATTTTCCGTGCCCGATCCCGTCCGGCAGGATGAGGAAGTATTTCGCTGGATCGAGCAGGCCACCGGGTACGAACAGCACGCCGGAGAATTGCGGCCGCAGGAATTGATGACCGGAACCGCCTGTGCCGTGCAGGATGAGAACGGCGTTGGTGACGCGCCCTTTCGCGTCGGTCTTCTTGGTGCCGATGGTTGTGTAGTGCAGGTGCAACGACGGCAGCATCTCGCCGTCGCTGAATTTGAAGTTCTGCGCCGTGTAGTCGCCTTCGGTAGTGGCGAGGGGAGGTGTCTGTTCCCCAGACGGTGCCCCAGGGGTCTGTGTCACAGAGTGGGCGGGGGTGGCCGGGAGCGGCTGTGCGGCCGCTCCCAGGGTAACCGTGCTGAGCAGCAACGCCGCCGCTAGTTTATTTGCAGCCATTCGTGATCGTCCGGAGAGTGTTGCTGGTTGCGGTAAGTTTGCGCTCGAAGCAGCCGTCGGGGCCGGTCGTGATGTAGCTTGCCGAGCTACTCTGGCTCTTATGCCCTGTGATGCTGCCGCTGCTACTGAAGAACAGCGTGTCCGCGGCATCGATCGCATCGGCAAGCGTCGACTGGCTGGTCGGCTGGCCGGCCTGTTCGAGCATCGTGTCGGTGAGATATTGCTGGTTGATCGTGGTCTTCTCGCTACCGCCTCCGCTCGGTGCGATGTGTTCGATTAGCTTGACCGAGAGCGGATAATTATAATGGCTGAGGGCGGAGGTTACCGCAGCACCGGTGGAGCGCGTCGCCACCGTCGTCTCGGTGCTTTGCGCGATGAACTGCTTGTACACGCTGTCCGTGATGTTAAAAGTCTGGTCGTTCTTGAAGCTCGAGGTCTGGCGCACGGAGGAGACGACTTTACCGGCCGACGTCACGGCATAGCCCGCGATCGTGAAGTCGTGGTGCGACGCCGTGTCCAGCGCGCCGCTTGTCGTGCCATTGTTGGTCGTGATGCTGTTGGTGACGATAGGGTTCGCGGGCTGCAGCGTGTTGGTGGTGACCGCACCGGTGACGGTCGCCGCATTCGGATCGGTGTAGAGGAACATGGCGCCGGCTACGGAGAAGTAGTTGTTGGCACCTGCGACCGACAGCGAGATGCTGTGCGGCTGGCCGTTGCTCAGCACGCCCGCAAACGGGCTCAGTTCCACACGGAAGGGTTTGAAGTTCAGTGTCTGAACGCCGGGGATCGGCAGCCAAAGGTACGGGTCGATGCCGCCGGTGAAGATCCACGGGAACACGGGAGCCACGCCGGCCGGCGTGGCATCGATCGAGACTTCACCTTCGCGGAACGAACCCCCGCCGCAGCTCTCCAGGGGGCCCGCGAAATCGTTCGGGACGCAGGTGTACCAGAACTCGTCGCCGCTTTGGCCTTGCAGATACAGGTCGAGCGAGGCGGCGACGATGTTGGTGGGGAGCGTCGGCGTGATCGTGAAAACATCGGTCGGTGTTCCCAAGCCCGCGGTGCCGCCGCCGGGCTGGGCGAAGGCAATCACCTGGTCAGGCGTGCGCGGTGCCGGATAGGTGTCGGTCGCCGGGTAGAACAGCAGCTGGGCACTGGTGGTGATGATGCTGGTGTCCTGCGGGTTCGTGTAGTTCGTGATCAGCACGAAGCCGGTCTGCGTGGTCTTGAGCAGCGCCGTGTAGTCGGTGACGTCGCGCTCGATGTGCCAGCTCGGTGCCAGCGTCGGTGAGGGCTCCGATGTCGTGCCGAACCATAGCGGCACGCCGCCGACCCACAGCGTGCCGGTGCGATCGTACTGGATACCCTTGTTCAGCTTCGTGTCGATGGCCAGCACTACCTTGGCCCAGGGACCGGGGCAGTTCGCCGGCGGCGTGTAGCTGAAGTCGACGTTGTTGGCGCCAAACTGGGCATTCGAATAGAGCGTCACCACGCAGGGCGTTTCAGCCGGCACCTTCATCTTGGGCTCGATGACGGCGATGTTGCCGGAGCCCACGCTGATATTTGGGGCAACAACCGATCGATGCGGCGCCATAGGGTGGGGCGCCCCCACCGCCGCTACTGGAAGGGCTGCAGCAAACAGCGCCGGCAGGCAAAGTCCGGTGATTGATGACTGAGTACTCAAGGGAAGGCTCCTGAGGGAATGACGCGGCGCACGCTACGGTGCTTGGGCCGGCGGATGCGATCAAATTCTTGCCGTCGTCGCGGTGGGGGCGCGACGGGGTGCAGGCGGCGGCGCTTGCGTGATAGAAACGCCGCAACGCAGAGCGCCTGTCACATCGTGGAAAACACCCTTGCCGCCGAACTGATTGCCGTCGTGGTGGCCGTAACGGCGGGCGTACCGTTGGTGCTGACGATCGGGAATGGTGCCGCATTGCCGAGCGGCACGTTCGAGACCGGGCACCGCTCGCTGCAGGCCGCCTTGCGTTCCTGGGTGGAGCGGCAGACCCACCAGCCGCTCGGCTATGTCGAACAGCTCTATACCTTTGCCGACCGCGACCGGGGCCTGGCGGATGCCGACCGGATCATTTCCGTCAGCTATCTGGGCCTGGCGCGCGAAGGCTCGGTCACCGGCGAGGCTGCGGCTTGGCAGAGTTGGTACCGCTATTTTCCGTGGGAGGATCATCGCGGCGCCGTCCCGCCGGTGATCGAGGCATCGATCGCGCCGCGCCTGCTTGCCTGGGCGACGACGCCGGGGGCGAGGCTGCGCGCCGCCATCACCTTCGGGCTGGACGGCAGGCCGTGGAACGAGGAACTGGTGCTGCAGCGCTACGAGCTGCTGTACGAAGCCGGGCTGGTGGCGGAGCGGCTGCGGCACCAACCGGCGGCAGGCGGGGCGATGGTGCCGGGCGACGGCATGACCCTCGACCACCGCCGCATCCTGGCAACCGGCATCGCCCGCTTGCGCACCAAGATCAAATATCGGCCCGTGTTCTTCGAGCTGATGCCGGACAGCTTCACCCTGCTGCAGCTTCAGCAGACGGTGGAGGCGCTGGCCGGGCGGCGGCTTCACAAGCAGAATTTCCGCCGCCTGATCGACGCGCAGGATCTGGTTGAGGAAACCGGTGGCATGTCACTCGAAACGGGCGGAAGGCCTGCGAAGCTGTTCCGATTTCGTGGCGATGTTCAGGCCGAGCGGGCGATTGCCGGCACGAAGCTGCCACTCGCGCCGCGATAACAATGTTTGACAGGCGGGTCCCGAGCGGTCTTTGCTCTTGAAACTCCTTATGCTCAGACCAAGCATAAAGGGATCGGCAAATCGCTTTGCTGCCGCCACGCCTCCAAGCTCAATCTGCGCCTGACTAATGCTCTAATAGAGTATAAGAAGCGCCGCCAGCGGCGCCTTCCGAGGAGTTCCAGATGTCCGCTTCCGCCGTCCTCGCAAGGACCGCCTCGCTTTACGAGCGCGTCCAACGGGTGATCCCACCCATGGAATGGCCGGTTTTCGCCGAGGACATTGACGCGATCCTCCGCCTCAAGCGGGAGCGCAACGCGGTCATCCTGGCGCATAACTACATGACGCCGGAAATTTTTCACTGCGTGTCGGACATCGTGGGCGACAGCCTGCTCCTGGCGCGCGAGGCGCAGCATGTCGACGCCCCGGTGATCCTGATGGCCGGCGTGCACTTCATGGCCGAGACGGCGAAAATGCTGAACCCGGCCAAGACGGTGCTGATCCCGGACGTGGCAGCCGGCTGTTCACTCGCCGAGTCGATCACCGCTGCCGATGTGCGCCTGCTGAAGCAGCGCTACCCCGGGCTGCCGGTCGTCACCTACGTGAACACCTCCGCCGAGGTGAAGGCCGAGAGCGACATCTGCTGCACTTCGGGCAACGCCAAGCGGGTCATCGAAAGTCTCGGCGTTCCCGAGGTCATCATGCTGCCGGACCAGTATCTGGCGGCGAACGTGGCACGCGAGACCGGCGTGAAGATCATCTCCTGGGCCGGTTCGTGCGAAGTGCATGAGCGCTTCACCCCGGCGCAGATCCGCGAACTGCGCGCCGAGAACCCTGGCGTGGTCGTGCTGGCCCACCCGGAATGCCCGCCCGAGGTGGTCGACGAAGCGGATTTTGCGGGTTCGACCGCGGCGATGGCGGATTACGTGACGGATCACCAGCCTGGCCGCGTGGTGCTGATCACCGAATGCTCCATGGCGGACAACATCGCCGTGCTCCACCCCAACATCGATTTCGTGCGCCCGTGCAATCTCTGCCCCCATATGAAGCGCATAACCCTGCCGAACATTCGCATAGCGCTCGAAACCATGCAGCACGAGGTCACCATCGACCCCGCCGTCGCGGTGCGCGCGCGGCAGGCCGTGGAAAGGATGCTTGCGATATGAGCGGCGGCGCACGGCCCCAGGATAACTGCCCGATCATCATCGGCGCCGGCCTTGCCGGACTGATGGCGGCGCTCCACCTCGCTCCGCAACCCGTTCTCGTCTTGAGCCGGTCCGCCTTGGGCGAGGATGCGGCAAGCGGCTGGGCGCAGGGTGGCCTGGCAGCCGCGATCGGTGCCGATGATACCACCGAACTCCATTTTGCCGACACGATCGCTGCTGGTGACGGGCTGTGCGATGAGGTGGTCGCCCGCAGGATCGTCGAGGCGGGACCGGCACTGGTCGACGAACTCGAGCGCCTCGGCGCCCGCTTCGACCGTAATGCACAGGGCCACATCGGACTGGGCCTCGAGGCGGGGCATGGCCGGCGCCGTATCATCCATGCGGCGGGCGATGCGAGCGGACGCGAAATCCTGCGCGCGGTGATCGCCGCGGTTCGCCGGACACCCTCGATCACCGTGTGGGAAGGTGTCGCCGCGACCCGGCTGGTCATGCGCAACGGTGACGTTGCCGGCGTGCTTGCCGAAGAACCGGGTCACGGCAGCCCGCGCGTGCTGCGCAGCAGCCGGGTGGTGATCGCCACCGGCGGCCTCGGCGGCCTCTACCAGCACAGCACCAACCCGGCCGGAGCCATCGGGCAGGGACTGGTCATGGCAGCCCGCGCTGGTGCGGCGCTCGCCGACCTCGAATTCGTGCAGTTCCACCCGACAGCGCTCGACGTGGGCCTCGACCCGATGCCGCTGGTGAGCGAGGCGGTGCGCGGCGAAGGCGCTGCCCTCATCGACGGAACCGGGGTTCGCTTCCTGGCAGGCCAGGGCCGCGCCGAGCTGGAACCGCGCGATGTGGTCAGCCGCGCCGTTTGGGCCCGCATGGAGGCCGGCCACCAGGTGTTCCTCGATGCGCGCGAGGCGTTGGGTGAGCGGTTCCAGGCATGTTTTCCGGGCATTGCGGCAGCCTGCCTCGCGGCCGGCATCGATCCTGCGAAGGATCCGATCCCGGTTCGTCCGGCGGCGCATTACCACATGGGCGGCATCGCGGTTGATGGCGACGGGCGCAGCACAGTGCCGGGGCTGTGGGCGTGCGGCGAGGCGGCTTCGACTGGGCTGCATGGGGCCAACCGGCTGGCCAGTAATTCGCTGCTCGAAGCAGCAATCACCGGCCAATGGGTCGCGCGCAGCGTGGGTGCGACGCAAGCGGTGCACACCTCGCCGATGGCAGCGGTCGAGCCGTCCGAGACCGGCGACGCCGCGGAGGTGAGGCCCATCATGTCGCGCTATGCCGGTGTGTTGCGCTCAGCCGACGGGCTACGTTCGGCGATGGACGCGCTGGCGCCGATGGCCGCCAACAACGGCGCCGCTTCGCTCGCGCTGATGATGACGGCCTCGATGTTGCGCCGGGAGGAATCGCGGGGCGGCCATTCGCGGACCGACTTCCCCACTCGCCGGCCGGAACTTGCGGTGCGCACGCGGATCACGCTAGGCGAGGCGATGGAGACGCGCGCGCACTACCCGCACACCCTCTCCGCCTAGGCGTGTATTAGGTCGTAAGAGTAAGAACAAGAAAAGAGCCTGGGGGGCCTTGTGAAACCGAACCCGTTGCTTGGCGTGGTGCTGGAGCCGCTTGTGAGGGCTGGTTTGCTCGAAGATCTCGGGCGGGCGGGCGATCTCACATCCGAAGCCGTCGTGCCGGCGGACACGATTGCGAAAGCCGCGTTCGTGGCACGGGAGGTGGGCGTCGTCGCCGGGCTCGACATGGCGCGGATTGCGTTCCGGCTGGTCGATGAGCGCGTCCATTTCGAGGTGCTGATCGAGGATGGCGAGCGGGTCAAGCCGGGCGATGTCATTGCCCGCATCAGCGGTCCGGCGCGCGGCATTCTTACCGGCGAGCGGGTCGCACTGAATTTCGTTGGCAGGCTCAGCGGCATTGCCTCAGCGACGCGCGTGTTGGTCGATGCGGTGTCGGCCTACAAGGCTCGCATCGTGTGCACGCGAAAGACGATTCCGGGCATGCGCGCGATCGAGAAATATGCCGTTCGCTGCGGCGGTGGCGCCAACCATCGCTTCGGGCTGGACGATGCGATCCTCATCAAGGACAATCACCTGGCGATTGCGGGCGGCGTGCGAGAGGCTCTGATGCGGGCCCGTTCGCGTGCCGGTCACCTGGTCAAGATCGAGCTCGAGGTGGATACGTTGGACCAGCTGGCCGAAGCACTCGATGTCGGCGTCGATGCCGTGCTGCTCGACAACATGTCCAACACGCAGTTGGCGCGTGCGGTGGCGATGGTAGCCGGCCGCGCGATCACCGAAGCCTCTGGCAGGGTGACGCCGGAGACGGCGCCGGGCATTGCGAAAGCCGGCGTGGATCTGATTTCCGCAGGCTGGCTCACGCATAGTGCCAAGGTGCTCGACATCGGCCTGGACATCTAGAGCTTTTCCGGTCGAAGTGGATCGGACATAAACTCTTGCTCTTTGTTTTGGCGAGCATCTTTATCCGACGGGCAACCCCTCCGGTCGAATGATGCTCTAACCGTTAAAATCCGCGTCGGATATCGATCCTAGTAGGCGTCGACTACCGACATCTGCTTCGCGTCCTGCCCATTCCGGGGCTCTAGGCTCATCGGGTATGAGCCCCACCAAGGTCCGCCGGCCCAGTAGGTGAACTGGGTCAGGGCGCCCTGCTTCATTGCCTGGATACCGTTGTAGAGCTCGGTGTTCCAGTTCGGATCGTCGTTGCCTACGCCGATTTCGCCGATCATACAGGTCACGCCTTTGTTCTGGCACCAGTGTGCAAAAGGCGTTACGCGCTGGGCGATCGTCTGCACGGTGACGCCTGCAGCCGCTACTTCAGCCCAAATGAAATGCGTGCCCGAATTATCCTGGTCGCCGTAAACATGAGCTTCGTAGACAAGATTGTTCGCCGGATCGTTGATATGAAGCGACCCGTTATTCTGCTGCCACGTTCCCGCAGAGGCCCAATCGTCGCCCTCGACATAAAGAGTTGTTTTTCCGTCTGCGTTGCGGATACCATTTACCGCAAGCTGAGCTGCAGCCGGCCAGACGTCCGGGTTTGGCATGTTGCTCGGCTCGTTCATGATGTCGTAACCGGCGAGGCCTTTGCTACCTGCCAGTGCTACGGACAGCTTTTGCCAAACTGTCTTGAATTCGGTTGCGGTGAGGTAGCCGCCGCCGATCTTGTGGCCGCCATATCCTCCGTAATCGTGCAGATCCACAATGACTCCGATACCACGGGAGTTTGCATCGGCAAGAACCTGCCTGATATAACCTACATAAGTTCCGTTCAGGACCGGCGGTGATTGCGACCCGATCACACCAGGCTGGAGCCGTTCCCAAAGGATCGGGAGCCGAACGAGATTGAGGCCCTTGCCTTTGTAATAGGCAAGTTCCGTGTCGCTTGGAACGATGAAGTCGAAGCCCACGATTCCTGGAAGTCTGGCGGCATTTACTTCAAGGCCGGAGAGATTAACGCCCCCCTGAAAACTGGCGGCGCGTGCCGGGTGCATCATAAACGCCAAGGCAAGGAGACTTGCTGTAGCAATCAGGACATTTCTCGAGGAACGTCGTCGTAAGGTCGATCGCAAGAAGCTGTTCCTTCCGGTAATTTCACGATTGCGTGAAATTGCCTAACAGCCACAACCGGATGATGGAAGCGTTTTCTGGCCCATTTTGCAAATTAGTTAGATTCCAGAAGCGCAACGTTACGAAGTAGGCATGTACGTTTCCTGCAAGGTCTGTCATCGAAATGTAAACTGCGGAGCGTAAGCAGAAGACTAAGACTACTCGACTCAGGCTCTAGATCTTCAGCGAGGGAGAAGCGTGCACCGCCGTCCGATGATTTCCAGCATCGGCAGACGTCAAGGAGGTGGAGCAGGCAGCTTACGTTTGCGCTGAAGACATGCCGCGGCGACGTGACGCACCGTTGCCTTGGTCGTTCGAGCGGTCGAGTCGCGCAAGCTGCGTGCGTGCTCATGACGAGACAGGCCGTCGGCGTGTCGATGGTGGATGCGACGCTTTGCCGCATCAGAAGCGGACCGTAGAGGCCCAAATGTGCTTTCCAGGGAAAGCCTCCAGACCCCGGGGGCCGACCTACTTTGCCTGCCCCAAAGCGGGAAGCCTCGCCGCTGTCGCCTTGATGATTTGACGGTTGAGGCAAATACCCTAACTCTGCAGGCAACAAGAACGGGCCAGGCAAACGGCCCGCGCACAATGTGTGCAGGCGGAAGGGCGGCCAGGGGGCGGACATGGACCATTCAGGAGCGGAAGCCGGACGTCGCGAGGGCGGCCAAACCGAGACGCGAGCGCTACCAAGGGTGCCGCACGCGTGGGAGGCTTCCTACCCGCCCGGCATGCGCTGGGATATGCCGCTCGAGAGCATGACGCTCCCGGCCTTGCTGACGCGATCTGTCGCGGCGTTCGGCGACAAGCCGGCTGTCGAGTATCACGACCGGCAACTCAGCTTTCGAACACTCGGCGACTTGGTGGATCGCCTGGCCGCGGGCTTCATGCGCGAAGGTCTCGGAGCCGGCCGCACCATTGCCCTGTTCCTGCCGAACACGCCCTGGCACACGGTGTGCTTCTTCGCCGCATTGCAGGCGGGGGCGAAGCTCGTGCATCTGAGCCCGCTGGATGCGCCGCGGGAAATCGCGTTCAAGTTGAAGGACAGCGCCGCCGATGCGGTGGTGACGACCGATCTAGGGCCACTGGCAGCCGGAGCGACCAAGCTGGTCGAAGCCGGGCTGATCGGCCGGCTGTTCATCGGCGAGGACGCGTATTGGGGCGGCGCGCCCGCTGCGCTCGAATTCGGCGGCGCGGTTACCCGGTTGGACGCACTCCTCGACGGCCCGTTGCCCTCCGCGTGGCCACAGATACAGCCCGGCGACATTGCGTTGTTGCAATATACCGGCGGCACCACCGGCATGCCGAAGGGCGCCATGTTAAGCCATGCGAACATGACGGCCGCGACCCAGGTCTATCAGGCGTGGCAGGACGAGGCGATGCCGCCCAAAGGCACGCAGCGCGTCATCGGCGTGCTGCCGATGTTCCATGTCTATGCGCTGGGTGTCGTCCTCCTCCTGAATATCGCAGAAGGAAACGAAATTCTTCTGCGGCCGCGCTTTGATCTGCAGACCACTTTTCGCGATATCGAAGAGAAGCGCGCAACGGCATTCCCTGCCGTCCCAACGATGCTGATTGCGCTGCTGAGTGACCCGAGCGTTGCAACGCGGGACTTCTCGTCATTGGCGCTTGTCGGGTCCGGTGGCGCGCCATTGCCGCAGGAGGTCGGTGCGCGGCTCGAGGGCATCATCGGTCGTCCGGTACGCAGCGGCTGGGGCATGACGGAGACTGCGGCGATCGGAACGCGCATTCCATCGGGAGCGACCCCAAGGCCGGGGCTGATCGGGGTGCCGCTCTGCAACGTGGATATGCGCGTGGTTGGTCTGGCTGACGCATCGCACGTACTGCCGCCAGGCGAAGTCGGCGAACTCGCCGTGCGCGGTCCAAACGTCACGAGGGGCTACTGGAACCAGCCCGAATTGTCGAAGACCTCGTTTGTGGATGGTTATTTCCTCACCGGGGATATCGGAACGATGGACGAGAAGGGCCTGTTCACCATCGTGGACCGCAAGAAACGCATGATCCTGTCAGGTGGCTTCAACGTCTATCCCGCCATGATCGAGAACAGCATCTACGAGCACCCTGACGTCGAGGAGGCGATCGTGATTGGCATTCCCGATGCGTATCGGGGCGAGGCCGCTAAGGCGTTTCTGAAACTACGAGCGGGATCGGCACCGCTGACGCTCGAGGCGCTGCGGGAGTTCCTGTCCGACCGGGTCGGCAAGCATGAACTGCCGACGGCGCTCGAACTGCGCGAATCGTTGCCGAAAAGTCCAGTGGGCAAGCTGCTCGCCAGCCAGCTTGTCGATGAAGAACGGGCGAGCGCCCAGCGCCGCACCTGAAGACGGCGTTGCTGGCAAAATAAGAGAATGTGAGGAGAAGACAATGGATTTGCGCTTTACCCCGGACGAGATCGCCTTCCGCGACGAGATGCGGACCTTCTTCCATGAGAATATTCCGGCCGAGGTGCGGAACCGTCTGGGGGAAGGGCGCCATGTCGGGAAGGACGAATGGATCGCGGCGCAGCGCGTCATGAACGCGCACGGCCTTGCCGTTCCGCACTGGCCGGTGCAATGGGGCGGCCGCGACTGGACGCCGATCCAGCGCTATATTTACAACGAGGAAATGCTGCTCGCCAACGTGCCTACTCCGCTGCCTTTCGGCGTGCACATGGTAGGCCCGGTCATCATCGCCTTCGGCACCGAGGAGCAGAAGGCGAGGTATCTGCCGCGCATTGCCAATATCGACGATTGGTGGTGCCAGGGTTTTTCCGAACCCGGTGCGGGATCGGACCTTGCAAACCTGAAGACCCGCGCGGTGCGGGACGGCGACCAATGGGTGATCAATGGGCAAAAGACGTGGACCACGCTTGGGCAATGGGCGGATTGGATCTTCGTGCTGGCACGCACGAACCCCGAGGCGCGAAAGCCCCAGGAAGGCATCAGCTTCATCCTGGTGGATATGAAAACGCCAGGTGTGACGGTGCGCCCGATCCAGCTCATCGACGGCGAGCATGAGGTGAATGAAGTCTTCTTCGACGACGTGCGGGTGCCAGCCGAAAATCTCGTGGGTACGGAAAACCGCGGCTGGGATTGCGCGAAATTTCTATTGGGCAATGAGCGTTCGAACATCGCGCGGGTCGGCGCATCGAAATCCCGCCTGCGCCGTATTCGCGAGCTTGCCCGCAAGGTGCCTTCGGGCAGCGGTGCGTTGTGGGACGACGAAAGTTTCCGCCGCCGCGTTTGCGCGGTCGAGATCGAACTGAAAGCGCTGGAGATGACGCAGCTCCGGGTCGTTGCAGCGGAACGGGACCATTCGAACCTGCCGAACCCGGCCTCGTCCATCCTGAAGATCAAGGGCTCGGAAATCCAGCAGGCAACCACCGAACTGGCACTCGAAATGGCCGGCCCTTTCGCGCTTGCCTATCACGATGCCGAACAGGAAATTCCGGACGGCGCAAACGATCTACCGGACGGTTTCGGTTGGGCGGACACCGCGGCGCCGGAATACTTCAACTACCGGAAGGTTTCGATCTACGGCGGTTCCAACGAGATCCAGCGCAACATTATCGCGAAAATGGTTCTTGGCTTCTAGCAGGCTGCTGAAAAATGATTTCTGGCCCGACCAGACGACACAATAATTCGTGCACGGGCGAGGGTGCGCATCGTTGGTTCAGGAACGAGGACCATGTGATTCGTTTCTTTCCATCGTCGCTGTGCCGAGGGACTTTTTCAGCAGCCTGCTAGAGCATCATCGGCAGATCACCTTTCCACAGGAAGTAGCAATGGATTTCGAGTTTGGCGACGAGCAGCGCATGCTCAAGGACAGCGTCGATCGGCTGATCGGGCCAGCCTACGACGATCTGGGCCTGCGCCGTCGCACGCAGCGGGAAGAAGGCGGCTTCAGCAAGGAGCTCTGGTCGAAATACGCGGAGCTCGGCCTGCTGGCGCTACCGTTCAGCGAAGAGCAGGGCGGTTTCGGCGGTGGGCCCGTTGAAACGATGATCGTCATGGAAGCCATTGGGCGCGGCCTGGCGCTTGAGCCGTATCTGGCAACCGTCGTTCTCGCAGGCAACCTCATCCGTCTCGGCGGGACTGCCGAGCAGCACGGGACGCTGATACCAGGCATCGCCGACGGGTCTCTGCGCTTGGCATTTGCCCATGTGGAACGGCAGGCACGTTATGATCTGTTTGACGTGGCGACATCCGCGCGAAAGAGTGCGAACGGGTTTGTCCTCGAGGGCGACAAAAGCGTCGTGGTTCATGGCGACAGCGCAGGCATGCTCATCGTGAGCGCACGCACGTCGGGCGGCCGGCGCGATGCGCAGGGCATCACGTTGTTTGTCGTGGACGCGAACGCGCCCGGCGTTTCCCGTCGGGGCTTCGCAACTCAGGACGGGCAACGCGGTGCAGCGATCTCGTTCGGCTCGGTGGAGGTGCCGGCGGCAGCGGTGTTGGGCGGCATCGATCAGGCCGGCGCGCTCATCGAGCGGGTGACGGACATAGCCATCGCAGCCCTCTGCGCCGAAGCTGTCGGTGCGATGGGATCGCTGCACGCACTGACTCTCGATTACCTTAAGACACGCAAGCAGTTCGGTGTGCCCATCGGCAGCTTTCAGGTTTTGCAGCACAAGGCGGTGGACATG
>CAZZVF010000044.1:0-13765 GCA_964657355.1 uncultured Buchnera sp. | reverse complement strand
GATCCAGTCAGTGCGCGGTCCCCGCACGATCCAGTCAGTGCGCGGTCCCGGCGGATGACCGCGCCCGCCGCAGCACCGCCGGCATCCTGGCGTCGCGACGGCCACGACTGGCCAAACCGCGCGTACAGCCGCTTCGTCCGCTCGGGCCCGGTGCGCTGGCACGTCCAGGTGATGGGCAGCGGCCCTGCGCTCCTGCTCGTCCACGGCACCGGAGCTGCCACCCATTCCTGGCGCGACCTGGCGCCGACGCTGGCGCGCTCGTTCACCGTCGTGGCGCCGGACCTGCCCGGCCACGGCTTTACCGAAGTCCCGCCCGGCCACCGCCTTTCGCTGCCCGGCATGGCGCGCGACCTCACCGCTCTCATGGGTGCGCTCGGCATCGCACCCCGCGTCGCCGCCGGGCACTCGGCCGGCGCGCCGATCCTGGCGCGCATGGCCATGGACGCACGGATAAAGCCCTCGGATGTCACAGGACTGGCCGGCCTGGTAAGCCTGAACGGCGCCTTCCTGCCGCTCGGCGGGTCGGCCGGCCAGATCTTCGCCCCGCTCGCCCGGCTTCTCGTCGGCCTGCCCGGACTGCCCGCCCTGTTCGCCTGGCGTGCCTCGGACCCAAAAGTGATCCGCAAGCTGCTCGACGGCACTGGCTCGAAGCTCGATGCGGCAGGCATCTGCTTCTACACCCGCGTGGTGCGCAATCCGTCCCACGCCGCCTCGGCGCTGCGCATGATGGCGAACTGGGACCTGCCGCCCGTGGTGCGCGACCTGCCCCGCCTCGCGCCGCCTCTGTTGCTTATTGCCGGCGACCGCGACCGCACCATCCCGCCCGCCGACTCGGCCCGGGTGCGCGACATGGTGCCGGGCGCCGAACTCGTGACCATGCCCGGCCTCGGCCATCTCGCGCATGAGGAAGACCCCCCCGGCACCGCCGCCCTCATCGAGGCTCATGCCCGCAAGACCGGCGTGCTGACCTCGTGACGACGCTGTTCGCCGACGGCACGCTCATCACGCTCATCCTGGCCGGGATGCTCGCCGAAGCGGCGCTCCTCGTCGCCTATCACCGCGTCACCGGCCGCGGCATCGCCCCATCGCGCTTTCTGTTGAATTTGTGCTCCGGCATGGGCCTGCTGCTCGCCATGCGGCTGCTGCTCGCCGGCGCCTGGTGGGGCTGGACGTCGCTCAGCCTGCTGGCCGCACTCGCCTTTCATGTCGGCGATCTCGTCCGCTTGTGGTCGATCCGGCCCGTCTCCGGCCCGGTGCCGATGCCGGGTGTCGATGCCTCTGGCAGACGAGGAAAAAAGTGTTAGGCTAGGTTGACATGTCAACCACGCTTGCGCCTCCGCACGTGCCCACGGCGCAGCCCACGCTGGCGCATAAGCCGCATGCGATCGTAATCGGCAGTGGCTTCGGCGGCCTTGCTGCCGCTATCAGGCTAGGCGCCCGCGGCTACCGTGTCAGCGTGCTCGAGAAGCTCGACGCCCCCGGCGGCCGCGCCTATGTCTTCCGGCAGGACGGCTTCACCTTCGACGGCGGCCCGACCATCGTCACCGCGCCCTTCCTGCTGGAAGAACTCTGGGAGCTCTGCGGCCGGCGCCTGTCCGACGATGTCGAGTTGAAGCCGATCAGCCCGTTCTACCGCATCCGGTTCCACGACGGCGAAACCTTCAACTACACCGGTGATGCGGACGCCATGCGTGCGGAAGTGCGCCGCCTCTCGCCCGGCGACGTCGCCGGCTACGACCGCTTCATGCTGGCCAGCCGCGAAATCTTCCGGGTCGGCTTCGAACAGCTCGGCGACGTGCCGTTCAACAGCTGGACCGACATGGCACGCGTGGTGCCGGACCTGCTGCGCCTCGGCAGCCTGCGCAGCGTGCACGGCCTGGTCGCGCGCTTCATCAAGGACGAGCGGCTGCGCACCGTGTTCAGCTTCCATCCCCTGCTGGTCGGCGGCAATCCGTTCGCCGCAAGCTCGATCTACAGCCTGATCTGCTTCCTCGAACGGCAATGGGGCGTGCATTTCGCCATGGGCGGCACCGGCCGTCTGGTCACCGGCATGGCCGGCCTGATCGAAGGCCAGGGCGGCACCGTGCGGTGCAATGCCGAAGTCGCCGAGATCACCGTGCGCGACGGCACGGCGACCGGCGTGCGCCTGCAGAACGGCGAGACGTTGCGGGCAGATATCGTCGTCTCCAACGCCTGTTCCGCATTCACCTACGGCACGCTGCTCGGCCGCCAGCCTCGCCGCCGCTGGACCGACCGGCGCATCTCCCGCGCGCGCTATTCCATGAGCCTGTTCGTCTGGTATTTCGGCACCAACCGCCGCTACGAGGACGTGGCGCACCACACCATCCTGCTCGGGCCGCGCTACAAGGCGCTGCTCACCGACATTTTTCGTCGCCTCCACCTGTCGGACGATTTCTCGCTCTATCTGCACCGCCCGACGGCGACCGACCCCTCTTTGGCACCCGACGGATGCGACGCGTTCTACGTGCTCTCGCCCGTGCCGCATCTGGATAGCGGCACCGACTGGCGCGCGGCGGCCGAACCGTACCGGGCGGCGATCGCCAAGGCGTTAAGAGACACGATCCTGCCCGGCCTGGAGCAGGACATCGTCAGCTCGCACATGATGACGCCGCAGGATTTCGCGGACCGGCTGCTCTCCTTCAAGGGCGCCGCCTTCGGGCTCGAGCCGCTGCTCACCCAGAGCGCCTGGTTCCGGCCGCACAATGCGAGCGAGGAGGTCGCGAACCTCTATCTGGTCGGCGCCGGCACGCATCCAGGGGCCGGACTGCCCGGCGTGCTGTCCTCCGCGCGGGTTTTGGACAAGGTGGTGCCAGATGCAGATGTCTTTGCCTGAAGCCGGCTACTCGCGGAAAGCAAGTTATGCGGCCGAAGCAGGGCCCTCGCCTGAACCGCACCATCAACCGATGTTCTTCCCGGACGCCGGGTACCGCGCCGACCTCGCCGCCTGCCGAGCCATGCTGCGTGGCGGCTCCAAGAGCTTCTTCACCGCCTCGCTGCTGCTGCCGCGCCACGTGCTCGAACCGGCCACCGCGCTGTATGCATTCTGCCGCCAGGCCGACGACGCGATCGACGATCCCGGTCCCGCCACAGCCCCGGCGTCGAAGCAACATGCACTCGCCAGGCTGCACCGAAGGCTCGACGCAGCCTATGCCGGCGATCCGTTCGACTATCCGGCCGACCGTGCCTTCGCGCGGGTGGTGGAGCATACCGCCATGCCGCGCGCCCTGCCCGAGGCGCTGCTCGAAGGCTTCGCCTGGGACGCGGCGGGCCGTCGCTACGAGTCGCTCGACGACCTGTACTCTTATGCAGCACGCGTCGCAGGCTCGGTCGGCGCCATGATGGCCGTGCTGATGGGCACGCGCGCACCCGATGCCCTGGCCCGCGCCTGCGACCTCGGCATCGGCATGCAGCTGACCAATATCGTCCGCGACGTCGGCGAGGATGCCCGCGCCGGCCGTATCTACCTGCCGCTCTCGTGGCTGCGCGAGGCCGGCATCGCCGCTGCCGATCTCGCGGCCATGCACGTCGCTTCCCCCGCTTTGGCCGGCATCGTGGCCCGCCTCGCCGGGACCTCACACGCGCTGTATGAAAGCGGCCTGTGCGGTATCGCGGCCCTTCCGGCGTCGTGCCGCCCGGGCATCCGCGCGGCTTGCCTGCTCTACGGCGAAATCGGTCGCAAGGCGGAGCGGGCCGGGTTCGACACAGTTAGCAGGCGGGTGCATGTCGGCGCCCGTCGCAAGCTGGCTCTCGTCGCGCGCAGCCTGGGGCCAAACGGCGGCGCGAAACGCCGGCGCAATCTTGCTCCGGTTTCGCTGGCAACCTCGCAGTGGCTGGTGGATGCAGCCAGCCAGCCGGCACCGCGCGATGGCAGCCACCGCAAGGCCTTGCGCGACCAGTACGTATGGCTGCTCGATACCTTCGAGAAGCTCGACCGCTTCCACCGGAGCGGCCAGGTTTCCAGTGCTGGTGGCTGATGGCCCGCTTCGAGTGGATCATCCTCGAGGTTCTGGTTCTTGGCGCCTTGGTCGCCGAGCTGATTTCGATACGTCGTTCCATCAGGAAAGACCGCAGGGAGCGTTGACCCCCCAGATCTACAACCCTGGATTCAGCTTATCGACATCCGCACCTACGAAAAATGACTAGACCGGCAAAATAATCTCGAATTTTGTATTGCGGCCCGTGAATAAATCTTTTATCCCGATCCTGCATTGAATGCGGGTTTCGGTTGTGCCGGACTCGCAGGCGCTTCGAAAAGGATTTCGCCGTGATTCCCGTAGCTTGCACGAACCGCAATTTTTCTAGCGTGGCAACTCGCCACAATTTACGCAGCCTAGCACTCGCAGTGGTTGTTACAACCGCCGCCATCGCATCGCCGGCATTGGCCGACCCGCTCAACTTGGTGCAGAACGGCTCGTTCGAAACGACCAGCGCCTACACGACGAACAACGGCGTGCAGGTCGGCACCGAGATCAGCAACAGCAACCTGGCCGGCTGGTCGGTCACCAGCAGCAACAACCAGTTCACCTTTCTGCTCAACCAGAACTACGCCACCAACGGCTTCTACGACCCGATCGACGGGCATGAGTCGAACTTCTACCAGGCGCCCGGCCCGGCTCCGGACGGCTCGAACGCCATCACGTCAGACGGCAACCACAACAATGGCTACATTTCGCAGAGCATCAGCGGCCTGACCGTCGGCGACCGCTACAGCCTGAGCTTCTTCCAGGCCTCCACGCAGCAGCAGGGCTATTCCGGCTCTGCCACCGATGCGTGGAAAGTCGGATTCGGCGGGTCCACCGCCTATTCCACCGCCATGTTCAACCCGGAACATGGCGCCACGCCCTGGACCAAGGTGACGATGACATTCATCGCCGACTCGACGAGCGATCTGCTGAGCTTCTTCGCCACCACCAGCCCGGGTGCCGAGCCGCCATTCCTGCTGCTCGACAACGTCGTGCTCAACGACGTGCCGGAACCGGCGAGCCTCGCCATGGCCGGCATCGGTCTCGGCGCCCTGTTACTCCTGCGGCGCAACCGCGCCAGAGCGAGCGTCTGATCGCGTAAACCACGGCACTCAGAACAACCTGAAGCTGTGGAACCTATGCTAATCGGGTGACGCCGCGCGCCGGCGTCACCTCGAGCATGGCCGGATCAATGAACCTCCATCACTTCGCCTACGAAACACTCCAGGCGGCCGCCAAGCTGCTGCTGGTCATCGCCATCTTCGTACCGCTCGAGCGCCTGTTTGCCGCCCGTGCGCAGCAATTCGCCCGCCGCTCGATCCTGACCGATCTCGGTTACTACTTCGTCGGAAGTTTCGTTCCCAAGCTACTGTTGGTAGTGCCGATTTCCCTGCTCGCCTGGGCCATGCACCGCGCCGTGCCCAGCAGCTTCTACGCCGAGGCTGCCCGGTTGCCGGTGCCGGTCCGCCTGATCGCGGCCCTCATCGTCGGCGATGTCGGCTTCTACTGGGCGCATCGCTGGATGCATGAAATCCCAGCCCTGTGGCGCTTCCATGCCATCCATCACGCCGCCGAGGAGATGGACTGGCTGGTCAACACGCGCGCCCACCCCGTCGACATCGTGATCGGGCGGTTCTGCGGCCTTGTGCCGATCTACGCCCTCGGCCTGGCCCAGCCATCGGGCAATCACCTCGACGTCGTGCCGCTGGTGTTCGCACTGATCGGCAGCCTGTGGGGCTTCTTCGTCCACGCCAATATCAACTGGCGCCTCGGCTGGTTCGAGCAGGTGCTGTCCACCCCCGCCTTCCACCACTGGCACCACACCAATGACGGCCCGGCGTTCGTCGACCGGAACTACGCCGCCATGCTGCCATGGATCGACCGCCTGTTCGGCACACACACCCTGCCGCCCCACCTGCCCGCCAGCTACGGCGTCTCCGAACCGATCCCCTCGACGATGGGCGGCCAACTTGCCTACCCGTTCGTGCCACAACGGGAGCCGCAAGCTGCCGGGGCTCAACGACCCGACTAGAGCATTTTGCGACCTTATTGGATCAGCACACCTCCCGAAAAATCCTCTAGTCCTTTGTTTTAGCGAGCATCTTTATCCGGGGCGAACCGTATCTGGTCGGATGATGCTCTAACCCGGAACGGACAAATCCGTAAGGCGCTTGTATTCTTCCATGGCAAACCGGTCGGTCATGCCGGCGACATAGTCGCACACCACCTGAGCCGCCTGGGCAGGCTGGCCCTCGCCCGCCTGGGCGCGCCAGCCATCCGGCAAGGTCGACGTGTCGGCATGCAGCAGGCCGAACAATTCCTCGGTGAGGCGGCGCGCCTTGCCGGTCATCCGGTTGACCCGCCAATGCTGGTACATCCGCGCGCGCAGGAACTCCTTGATGGCGCGGTTCGACTCGGCCATCTGCGGCGAAAATCCGACCACCGGCTTCTTCGCCCGGCGTATCGCGTCGGCGTCTTTGGGACCCAGCGCCTCCAGCCGGCGCCGCGTCTCCGCGACCAGATCGCTCACCAGCACGTTGATGACCCGGCGGATCGTCTCGTGCCGCAGCCGCTGCGGCGGCACGTCGAGGCTCGAGCGGCGCGCCTCGGCCAGCGCCGGTCCCACCACCGGCAGATGCGCGATCTCGTCCGGACCGAACAGGCCGAACCGCATGCCGTCGTCGAGATCGTGACTGTGATAGGCGATATCGTCCGACAGCGACGCCACCTGCGCCTCGGCCGACGGAAAGCTGTTCAGCATCAGGTCGTGCCTAGCCACATACGAAGCGATGTAGGCATGCGGGTGCCGCAGCGGCCCGTTATGCTTCACCAGGCCCTCGAGCGTCTCCCAGGTGAGGTTCAACCCCTCGAACGCCGCGTAACGCGCCTCCAGCCGCGTCACCACGCGCAGCGTCTGCGCGTTGTGGTCGAACCCGCCCCACGGCTTCATCCGCGCGTTCAACGCATCCTCGCCGGCATGGCCGAACGGCGGGTGGCCAAGGTCGTGCGCCAGCGCCAAAGCCTCCGCCAGATCCTCGTCGAGCTGCAGCTCGCGCGCGATCGACCGCGCGATCTGCGCCACCTCGATGCTGTGCGTCAGCCGCGTGCGGAAGAAATCGCCCACGTGGTTGACGAACACCTGGGTCTTGTACTGCAGCTTGCGAAACGCCGAGCTGTGGATGATGCGGTCGCGGTCGCGCTGGTACAGGCTGCGCGACGCGCTCTCCGGCTCAGGATGCAGCCGGCCGCGCGAGGCAGCCGGATCGACGGCGTAAGGGGCACGATCCATGCGCCTCCGCCTAGCATCCGCAAACCGCTCCGTTAAGGGAGCACTCTTCAATCGGTACCACCAACACGCTATATCCGGACCCATGGAACAGCAGCAGAGCTTCGGCGTCTCGACCCGCGCCGCCGAGCGCATCGCCGAAATCGTCGCCGCCGACGGCAATGCCGCCGCCCTGCGCGTCGCCGTGCTAGCCGGCGGATGCAGCGGCTTCCAATACAAGTTCGAACTCGACCACACCCCGCAGAACGACGACATGGTCATCGAACGCGCCGGCGCCCGCGTGCTGGTCGACCCCGCCAGCCTCGACCTGCTGGCCGGCGCCGAACTCCACTACACCGACGAGCTGATGGGCAGCTACTTCACCGTGCGCAACCCGAACGCCACCAGCGCCTGTGGCTGCGGAACCAGCTTCTCGATCGACTGACGCCTTAATGCGCGTCGCCACCTGGAACGTGAACGGCGTACGGGCACGCGAAGCCAACGTGCTGCGCTGGCTCGACCGAAAAAAGCCCGACCTGCTCCTCATGCAGGAAATCAAATGCGAAGCCGCCAACTTCCCGAAAAGCTTTGCCGAAGCCGGCTACCACCCACACCTCGTCGGCCAGAAAGGCTTCAACGGCGTCGGCATCCTGGCCCGCGCCCCGCTCGAAATCACCTGCAACGCCCTCCGCGGCCTGCCCGAAGACGACACCCAGGCTCGCTACATCGAAGTCGACTACCAAGGCGTTCGGATCGGCAATCTCTACCTGCCCAACGGCAACTCCAACGGCGATGCCGGCTACCAGTACAAACTCCGCTGGATGGATTGCCTGGCCGCCCGCGCCCAATCCCTCCTCGCCGACGACATCCCCCTCATCCTCGCAGGCGACTACAACGTCTGCCCGGAAGACGTTGATTATGCTCAAGGTGTGCTCGGCCCCGAGGACGCCCTCGTCCGCCCGGAGACCCGCGCCCGCTACTGGCAGCTGATCTGGGCCGGCCTCACCGACGGCCTGCGCGTCTTCAAGCCGACCGGGCCCCTCTATACCTTCTGGGACTACCAGGCCGGCTGCTGGGCAAAAAACCGCGGTCTGCGCATCGACCATGTGCTGCTCTCGCCAACCATGGCGGAGCGGCTGGTGTCAGCCACCCCCGACAAACAGGAACGCGGCGAGGACACGCCGTCGGATCATGTGCCGGTGGTAGCGGAGTTTGCCTAGTAGTGCAGGAAGTATCAGAACGGAAGTTCTTTGTTGGAACAAAGAACCAAAAAACTTTCTTACTTATGCACACGCTTCCGGATAGAACCGCGACAGCATTTCCAAAAGTCTTTTGCTCCTTTTCTTCAGAAAAGGAGGACTTAACTACCCTTGCCTGCCCTCTTGCCCGCCCGACAAGCATCCGAACAATACCGAACCTCGTCCCAGACCTTCTCCCACTTCCTCCGCCACGTGAAGGCTCGCCCGCACCCAGCACACACTTTCTGCGGAAGGTCGCCCTTCCTGCGCATTGGCGGCACGCGCTCAGGCCGCGCGCACCCACAGGATGCCGTCGTCTCCGCGTTCCTGCGTGAGTTCGCCGCGTTTGCGCATATAGTTCACGTGCGCGACCACTTCGCCGAAGGCGAAGCCGGTTTGGTGCGGGTCCATGTCGCGCTTGAAGATCACCGGCAGGAGTTCGCCTGCGGTGCGTGGCTCGGTGCGGCAGGAATCGGCGATGAGGTCGCAGCGCGAGGCGTGGTGCTGGGCTAGTTCGGCGAGGCGGCCGTGCAGGCCGGTGAACGGCACGTGGTGGCCTGGCAGGGTCAGCACGTCGCCGGGGATGACGTCGTGCAGTTGTGCCAGCGAAGCGAGGTAATCGCCCAGCGGATCAGCCTCCGGTTCGAGGGCGTGGACGCTGATATTGGGGGATATTTTCGTCAGCACCTGGTCGGCGGCGAAGAACAGCCGGTTGGCCCGGCACAGCAGCATGGCTTGTTCGGGGGAATGGCCGCCGCCGGTGAAGATCTCGAAGTCGCGGCCGCCGATGCGCAGGGTTTCACCGGCGGTGAGGCGGTCGAACTGGGTTGGCAGGCCGGTCACCAGGCGCAGGTAGCCGTGGCCGCCGGTGGCGACCTTGGCGGCGGCGTCGCCGGCAAGGCCGCGTTCGGCGTAGAAATGCTGGTTCGAGGCAAAGGCGCGGTTCTGCAGCACCAGGGTCATCAGGTATTCGGTGCGGCTCATCGACAGCGGGCAGGCGAAGCGATCGGTGAGCCATCCGACGAGGCCGAGGTGGTCCGGGTGGTAGTGCGAGCAGACGATGCGGGTGATTTTCGTGCCGCGCAGCGGACCGGCGAGAATCTGCTCCCAGGCGGCTTTGGTGTCGTCGAGCCCGATGCCGGTGTCGAAAACCGCCCAGCCGCCGTTATCCTCGACGAGGAAGACGTTGACGTGGTTGAGCAGGAACGGGAGCGAGAACCGGGCCCACAGCACGCCCGGCGCCACTTCCAGGAGCGTGCCCGGTGCCGGCGGCTCGGGAAACGGAAAGCCGGTTTGGACCGGTTCTGGTGTGGTCAACATCGCAAGAGGCTAAGGTCTGCCGCGCTGCAGCACAAGCAAGCCGCCCAACTGCCTGAACTTGGGTTTCTGACCTAGATCGGCCTGAACGTCGCAAACAGCGTCGCCGCCTCGGCCAGCTGCCTAAGAGGCTCGTACATGCACACCTCCGCATACTGCTCCCAAAGCTTCAGCACCTCCGGATGCTCGTGCGCCTTGGCGACCGCGCCTTCGTGCCACTCGAACACTTCCACGAAGGTGCCGTCGGCGGCTCGCATCAACACCGGTGTGCGCTCGGTCGCCAGACCAAGCCGGCGCAGGAACGGCACGTGATCCCGTAACAGCGCCTCAAGGCGTCCGTCACATCCCGCCCGCGGACGATAGGCGACGATGACGATCTCCGACATGAAACGCTCCTTCCAGCCTGCGTTCAAAAACAGTATTCGTCATAGATGGATAGACAAACGCAGCATTCCGCCTCGGCGAGTCTCGAGCTGGACCATACGGCGGAGCAAAGCCCGCGTTCCTCCGCGTGCGGGGTTCTAGAGACTGCTTCGCAGTCTCCAACCGCCGCTACTCCGCCTGCACCCCCAATCGGGCGTAATCTGGAGTTGGATGGTATGCGCGGCATGGCCTGCCTGCTCATATTTTTCCATCACTCGCTGCAAGTGCCGGCAGGCGGCTTTCTAGGCGTGGACGTCTTCTTCGTTCTGAGCGGCTTCCTGATCTCGTCGCTCATCATGGAAGAAATCGAGAACAGGGGCTCGTTCGACTTCAGGCAGTTCTATTGGCGCCGCGCTGTGAGGCTGCTTCCAGCCTTCGTCTGCATGGTGATGCTCTACCAGGCGCTTCGCCTGGCGTTTACGCCCGGGCTAATATCGGTCGGCCCGAGGCGTGCGGCGGAGATACTGTTCCTGTCCGACTGGACAACCGTCACGCCGTATCTTGGTCATACTTGGAGCCTTGCGGTCGAGTGGCAGTTCTATTGTGCGTGGCCCGCAGCGATTGCGATCGTGATGCGGCTTGGTTTCGGCAGGTGGACGATCGCCACGATTGCGGTTCTCGGCATCGCTTGTCTTTGGGCGGCGACCGTTGCCTCCGGAATGAACGCCGCGCGAGGCGAGGGCCTGTTTCTTGGCAGTGTACTTGCCTGTGTCACCGGTAAAGCATGGCTTCGGCTGCAGGCGAGGCGAACACTCGTTGGATGGCTGTCCAGTGTGGGCTTTGCGGTATCGCTCGCGGTGCTCCTCACGCTGTGCTTTGGCATGTCCTACCGCTCCCCGAACATGGGTAACTGGGTTTATGCCGCTGGCTCGGCTTTGAGCCTGGCCATCATCATCTCGCTGCTCGCAGGAGGCAGCATGCTTAGTAGGATTGTACTTGGGAACCGGGTCATGGTGCATTTCGGGCGCATCTCTTACGGTTTGTATCTCTATCACTTCCCAGTCTCGTCCTTCATGGTCACCAACCATAAGGCTCCGGTGTTCATTATGCTGGCATGCGTCATAGCTGCGATGCCGCTGGCCGATTGCTCTTGGCGCTACCTTGAACAACCGCTGCTGCGCGCGGAGCGCAGCCTGAGCAGGCGCTTCAATCCCCGGTGCTTCAATCCAAAGAGATACAAGGCAGTGGCGTGACCATTGCGGCTTCCTCAGTCACGCCGGCATGGCCTGCGACAATCGGCCGCCGACCCGTACGGGCGACGCCTTGAGTGCCAGCCCCGTGATGTCGCTGGTTTCGACGAACACGCCGCACAATGTCGCCTCGCCATCCGCCGGCGACAGGCGCTCGCCCGGCACCTTGCGCCAGAAGCGGGCGGACGCCACCGCCTTGTCCATGCCGATGACGCTGTCGTAGTCGCCGCACATGCCGGCGTCGGACTGGAAGGCGGTGCCTCCGGTGAGGATCTGCGTGTCGGCGGTCGGGCAGTGCGTGTGGGTGCCGACGACGAGCGACAGCTTGCCGTCGAACGAGTGCCCGAAGGCGAGCTTCTCCGAGGTGGCCTCGCCGTGGATGTCGGCGACGATGGCCTGCACCGTGACGCCGAGGCGGTGGCGGGCGAGCAGTTCCGCGGTGAGCCGGAACGGATCGTCGGTGAGTTCCATGAACAGCCGCCCCATGACCTGCAGCACCAGCGCCCGCCTTCCGTCCGCCAGATCGACCATGACCGAGCCGTGGCCGGGCGTGCCGACGGGGAAATTCAACGGCCGGATCAGGCGCGGCTGGGTGCCGATATAGCCCGTAAGTTCCTTGCGGTCCCAGGCGTGGTTGCCGAGCGTCAGGACGTCGGCGCCGGCGGCGAACAGCGCGTCGGCCATGTCCGGCGATAGGCCGAAGCCGTGGCTGGCGTTTTCCGCGTTCACGATCGCCAGGTCGAGGCGCAGCGCCTCGCGCAGGCGGGGCAATGCGGCGGCCACGGCATCGCGGCCCGAACGGCCCACGATGTCGCCGAGAAAGAGGATGCGCATGAGGTGGTTAACGAACCTTGTTCAAGCCGGGATCCAGGCGGATGATCTCGGCCTCGGTGACGATCGCCTGAAGCGGATAATCGTGCGGCTCGACCGGGAGGCCGTCCACTTCCTGGGCGGCATAGCCGAACCCGATCGCCATGCAGCCCGGCAATGTTGCGAGCGTGCGATCGTAATAGCCGCCGCCGTAGCCCAGCCGGTTGCCGCGACGATCGAAGGCCAGCAGCGGGACGAACACCACGTCCGGCACGCCGACCGGGCCATCCGGCCGCTCGGTGCCGAAACGCTCGCGGATCATCGGCGCACCTGGCACCCATTCGCGGAAGATCAAAGGGTTACCCAGCGGCGTGGTCTGCGGCAGCAACATGGGGTGGCCACGCTCGTGCAGCGCATGCATCAACGGGCGCAGATCCATCTCGCCTTCCAGCGGCCACACTCCCGAGATTGCGGCGTTCCACGGCAACGCCAGCTCGCGCAGCACAAGGTCGGCCAACACCTCGCCGGCCTGCGGATCGCACAGGCTCCTGCGCGCCAAGGCCTCGACTCTGATGGCGGCTTTCAGGCCGGCAATGTCGGCAGCGGCGGTTTCCGGCTGAACGGGCATCCGGCCTCATGTCGCAAAGATAAAGATAGATAAAGTACGGAGCCGCCGAAGCCGTTGGCGTTCTCACCCCCCAGAGCCTGCTAGTGCAGGTGGGAACCAGATACCGCGACCAAGATCGCGACAGCGCCAGTCCCCGAGGGAGTGCTTATCGGCCCCGGGGATGAATTGCCTGACGCACCCAGCAGCTCCGCCCCACACATCTAGGGTCGCTCGATCTCCGCTGCAATCGCCTCGGCCCGATCGGCCAGACGGGCGAGCCTTTTCTTTGCCTCCGCCTCGGCTTGCGGAATGCGCTGCAGCTCGCTCTGCAGGTTGCCGAGCGTGATCTTCAGGTCGTGCAACTCGTCGGCCATGAGAAGCGACGACAACACCAGCAGGCGCGCCTCGCCACTTTGCCCACCGAGCGCCTTGATGCTGTCGACTCGATTTTCCACTTCGGACGCCATCTGCATCAAATGATGCTCCTGCCCGTCGTCGCAGCCGACGGTATAGGCATAGCCGTTTATCTTGACGGTCACTTGAGCCACGGCGGAACCCTCTGCTGTTTGCCGGATGACGACCCGGCCGATTCGGGGCCGGAATCCCCAGCTTGGAATTCAGGCCATGCTTGGCGCGATCAGAGCCCCTGGGCAAGCAAGCCGCGGATTTCGGCAATCAATGCATCGAGCCTGGCCGACAGGTCCGCCGGCACCGGTGCTCCGATCCGGCCGGCGACGGACGTTGCCCGGCCGGGCTGATGGCTCTCGCCCAGGAACGCCGGAACCGGCGCCGAACGACCACTGCATGCAGCCTGGATGCGGGCCAAAGCCGCCTCGAGCCGTGCCGCCTCGTCCTGTTGAACCCGGCCATGAGACCCGCCTTGCGGCAACGCGCCTCGAACCTCGTTGTCGGCCATGCACTTCCCCGGTAGC